>NZ_JAPDBQ010000033.1:22016-31559 GCF_027705325.1 Aeromonas sp. QDB18 | reverse complement strand
CTCATGATGAACCCTGTTCCATGGCTCCAGATGACAAACATGATCTCATATCAGGGACTTGTTCGCACCTTCCCTAGCCTGATAAGTTCGCAGCAGTTTGTCGCTAATCTGGTGGTTGAGCATATGTTCGATCTCCAGCGGACTGGCTCCCAACTCGATGCCACAACAGTTCTTCATGCAAATGAACTAATGGATGGCCTCCACGTTAGCATTCATCCCCGCCAGACCTGGGGTGACTATCGCTGCCAGTGCCGGGGTCCATCCCCACCGCAGTGGTGAGCGATGGTTACTGCACCTGATCCCAAACTATTCCGGTGCCAAACTATCACTGTGCAAGTGCACTGGTCTGGTACGCAATGGCAGTTGCTCACCATCAGCAATGCCGGGGACTGGCCCACCATGAACCAGACACTCGATGAGATTTGCATTGACCCCAAACGCAGTTGCTTCTGACGCGGCCAGGCAGGACCGCTGCCGCTCACCGAGCAGCCTCGGGAGCTGTATTGTGTGCTGCCGTTCATACCCAGCCAAGGGGCGAATGTTAAGACTGAGACTGAGGTGGGGGGATGGCGGCATGTGAAGGATGCAACTAGCGGGGGGAATGGGGCCAATCTTGGTGCCATCTGGATTTTGTTAAATCATCAGACCCAGCAATGGCGCACCTTGCAGGCGACTATCACAAAGTTATCATCTCGTTGTTATAGTCGGCAGGTCTTTGCCTGCCGTGGTGATATAGGCCGGGGTCGGTGGCGCCCCGGCGGCTGGATCCCGCATCGTATTCACGCCGGTGGGGCTCAACCGGCCGGTTTCTGGGCCATCACATGGATGTAGCGCCCCAGGGAAACAAAGGGCTCCTGGCGGCAATATTGCTGCTCCATGGCCAGCAGGTCCTCGAACTTCTCGACCTGATCCTGCTTGTGGCGCATGTAGTCGTGGATGACACGCACCCCGGTCTTGCCGATGATCCGCAATCCCCCCCGGCCTATCCAGTCATAGACCTGCTCCGGCAACTGGGGATTGGTGGGTGTCAGGGCGGTCTGGCGTTTCTTGCGAAGGCCCAGGCGCACATAGTCAAAATTGCCCACCACCAGGCTCTGGAACAGGAGGCCGTGACGATTGTAAAAAAGCAGCGACAGTATGCCCCCTGCCTTGACGAAAGGGAACAGACCCAGCAAGGTCTGGCGCGGCTCGGCGAGCCACTCCAGTACCGCGTGACAGAGCACCAGATCGAAGGTGCCGGTCACCTGGTGCTTGAGATCCTGAATGGGGCAATGGATGAGACGAATTCTGTCTTCCAAGCCCTTCTGGGCGATCTGCTCCCGGGCCAGATCCAGCATTTCTGCCGACAAATCGCACAGCTCCACCTGATGGCCCATGGCCGCCAGTTTCTGGGCGAAGTAGCCAAAGCCGCCGCCGGCATCCAGGATGCGCAGCGGCCGGTTGCCCAGGCGCGCCAGGCAGGCTTCGATGTCACTCCAGACAATGGTGGTGCGAATGCGCCCCTTGGTGGAGTCGTAAATGTTGCGAGCGAACTTGTCCGCGCGCCCGTCAAAACTCTGATCTTGCTTCAAGACACACTCATCTTCGACCGCCCCGCCATGAGGGCCGCAGGAGGAACCACACAGGATTGGGCCACAGGAAAAAAGAGGGGTATTCTGTCACATCCCGAATTTGCTGAAAACTCAAGGACGTGTCTGTCGTGTTCGAGCTCAACTTCTTTGTCATCAAGAAATGGCTGGGCCATCTGTTGATGCCGCTCCCCTTCTCTCTCTCCTTGTTGGTGCTGGCGCTCGTGCTGCTCTGGTTCACCCGCTTTCAAAAAAGCGGCAGGCTGCTGGCGACCCTCTCCTTGGTGATCATCGCCCTGATGGGGACGCGGCCGGTGAGCTACGAGCTGGCCCGCAGCCTGGAGCAGACCTATCCCCCCTTCGAGGTGAGCCAGCATCCTGACATCCAGGCCATCGTCGTGCTGGGCAACGGTCATGTGAGCGATCCGGCCATCCCAGAGCGCGCCTGGCAAAACAACATCTCCCTGGCGCGCACCCTGGAAGGGGTTCGCCTGGCTCTGGCCTATCCAGAGGCCGAGCTGGTTTTCTCCGGCGCAGTGGCCGGGGATCCCCTGTCGAACGCCGAGGTCAACGCCCGCATGGCGGCCAGCCTTGGCATCCCGCGTGCGCGCATGACGTTGTTTGAAAACAACAAAGACACCCATGACGAGGTGGTCAGCATCGCCGCCCACCTCAACGGCAAGCGGGTGGCGCTGGTGAGTTCGGCCACCCACCTGCCCCGGGCCATGGCTCTCTATCGCAGTCAGGGACTCGATGCGGTGCCGGCTCCCACCGATTACACCGCCAAGCAGAGTCAGGAGCTGCAACCCCTCTACAGCTACCTCCCCAAGGGGCGTTATCTGATGTATTCCGAGGCTGCCATTCACGAGTGGATTGGGGTATGGTGGGCCCGTTTGCGTGGGCAGGTCACCGAGTGAGCAATCGCGCCTTGCATTCCTGATTTGGATCAGGAAAGCGAAAAAAAATTACGTCATTTGCCGCCGGGTCAGCTATCTTGGGCTCGGTTCAATTCATATAATGTTGCGCAATCAAATGCCTAGGAGATATAGAAGATGAGACAGCACCTGGTAATGGGTAACTGGAAACTGAACGGCACCAAGGCTTCTGTAGAAGCCCTGATCAAAGGACTGACCCCGGCCGCTGCCGCTCATCCTTCCGTGCAAGTGGCCGTCTGCCCGCCGGTTATCTTTTTGGGTCTGGTTGAACAGCTGACCGCCGGCAGCAAGATCGCCTACGGTGCCCAGAACGCCGACGTTCACGAGTCCGGCGCCTTCACCGGCGAAAACGCCCCCTCCATGCTCAAAGCCTTCGGCTGCACCTACTCCCTGGTCGGTCACAGCGAGCGTCGTACCCTGCACGCAGAGACCGACGATGTGGTGGCTGCCAAGTACGAAGCCATCCAAAAGGGCGGCCTGATCCCCGTGCTGTGCATCGGTGAAACCCTGGCCCAGTTCGAAGCCGGTACCACCAACCAAGTGGTCGAGACCCAGCTCAAGGCCGTGATCGATCGCTGCGGCATCGCCTCCTTCGAGAACGCCGTCATCGCTTACGAGCCGGTATGGGCCATCGGCACTGGCAAGACCGCCACCCCGGAGATCGCACAATCCGTGCATGCTCACATCCGTCAATACCTGGCCGGTTTTGATGCAGCCGTGGCTGCCAAGGTACAGATCCTGTACGGCGGCTCCGTGACTGGCGCCACCGCTGCCGACCTGTTCGGCCAGCCGGACATCGACGGTGGCCTGGTGGGTGGCGCGTCCCTGAAAGTGGACGACTTCTCCCAGATCATCGCTGGCGCCGCCAAGTAAGCGCCAAGCAAAGAGGGGCCCCGCCCCTCTTTGCATATCGCTTTCCTATGGACCCTCTCGCCATAGGAAAGCCGATATAGTAAAAGCGGCCAGCCGTATTATTCAGAATCTTGATTTTCGACAACTCAGATCCAGAGGCACTCATGACCAAACAAATCAAACGTATTGGTGTTTTGACCAGTGGTGGTGACGCACCGGGTATGAACGCAGCCATCCGCGCCGTGGTGCGCGCCGGTCTGCATCATGGCCTGGAAGTTTACGGCATCTATGATGGCTACCTCGGTCTGCACCAGGACCGTATCGTCAAGCTCGAGCGTCACAGCGTCTCAGACGTCGTGAACCGTGGCGGTACATTCCTCGGCTCCGCCCGTTTCCCCGCCTTCAAGGATCCGAAAGTCCGTGCCGAAGCGGTCGAAAACCTGAAGAAACACGGCATCGACGCCCTGGTGGTCATCGGCGGTGACGGCTCCTACATGGGTGCCAAGAAGCTGACCGAAGAGGGCTTCCCCTGCATCGGCCTGCCGGGCACCATCGACAACGACATCGCCGGTACCGACTTCACCATCGGCTTTGACACCGCCCTGAACGTGGTCGTGGACGCCATCGACCGCCTGCGCGACACCTGCAGCTCCCACCACCGCATCTCCGTGGTCGAGATCATGGGCCGCCACTGCGGCGATCTGGCCATGTCTGCCGCCGTTGCCGGTGGTGCCGAATACGTGATCGTGCCGGAAGTGGCCTTCGACAAGGAGAAGCTGCTGCAACAGATCAAGGAAGGGGAAGCCAAGGGCAAGAAGCACGCCATCATCACCATCTGCGAGCACGTCACCGACGTCAACGCCCTGGCGAAAGACATCGAGGCCATGACCGGCCGCGAAACCCGCGCCACCATCCTGGGTCACATCCAGCGTGGCGGTTCTCCTACTGCCCGTGACCGTATCATGTCCAGCCGCATGGGTGCCTTCGCCGTCGAGCAACTGCTGGCAGGCCAGGGTGGCCGCTGCGTCGGCATTCAGGGCAACGAGATGGTGCACCACGACATCATCGACTGCATCGAGAACCTGAAGCGCCCGTTCAACCAGGAGCTGTACGATCTCTCCACCACCCTGTTCTAAGGGCTGTGGTCTGACAAAAAACCCTCCTCTGGAGGGTTTTTTTATGCGGGCTCCTCACCCCCTACTCCCCCTGCGGGGGCCCGACTATCCACTGGCCACTATCGCCATGTCTTACCCCTAGCCCGGCGGCCCTGAGCCTCTGACCCCACGACCTTCTCCTTTACTTCTTTCCCCCGCTTTTCTGCTTGCTCACCTTGTTCGCGACGGGTCTGGATAAAGGCCTCGGTGCCGCAGTGCCACGGCCCTGCGCCAGGCCTCCCCCGTCCTTCATCCCATCACACTGGCACCATATAGCAACCCGGGTGGCCGACGATATCGCCCGCTTCCCCTGCGCGCGGGCCCAGTGGCTCGTCCCCCCAAGAAAACAGCGAAAAACGGGGCTTCCGGCCACCCAAGGCCCCATGAAGATCGAACCCCTATTTTCCCGCCTTCCCCCTTTCCTTACATGCTCCTTTGACGGCCGTTTTGTCGTTTTTCCGTACTCTTTTTGCTCCCATCCTGTTTGGGATGAGCAGAAAATTGAGCCTTCATCGGATAACCCTGGCTGGCAACAGCCTTGCAGACTGGGATTGGGACACGCGTCGTGAGAAAACATGACATGGGATGACAAAACCTGGCTATCGGCCACCAACTTCCCTATGACGACATCAATTGGCACATCCCGCAGGCCATTTTGATGCCGAAAATTGGAGATCACCACAAAGACCCCAATCGGAACCACAAAGAAAAGAGTCACAAGAACAACGTAACTCAATGTATTTAAAGACTTTAAATGCATCCACTTTCACTGGCATCACCATAAAACCCTTCTCAGGACAAAAAACGCCCTTAAACTTGGGAAAATGCGGCCATATTTCACCACTAAACCATTTTTGCCCCATAATTACATTTTTCGTTGTTTTATCGTTCTGTTGTGGTATCTTGGTTCCATCATGAGCCAACCAAGGGAGATAAAATCATGAAAGAGTTCGTAGTTACCGCCGTTTTCACCGTGTTTTTCACTCTGGTTGCCGTCTCCATGCCGTCGCTGGCACAGCTCTAAGTCGGTCAATCAGCCATCTGCCACCTCTGCACCAGAGGGGCGGTTCAAAAAACAGACTGCAATATGGGTTTTTGACGTGCTCTGGCAAAGGATGATGCCAAGCCATCATTGAGTGCGATCTGCGCACACAAAACGACCTCGTCGACATCCATGCCATCTTTCAAGGGGAGCCCGGGCTCCCCTTGTCGCATCTCCCCCTGCGGGATTTACTCTTGCCCCCCTGCCCGTCACAATGGCCGCTGGATTTGCCACGCAGGAACCACCATGACTCAGGATGCCTTGCGCCACTGGCGCCGCGACCTTCATCGTCACCCCGAAGCCGCCTGGTGTGAATTTCGCACCACCACCCTCATCGCCCAACACCTCAGTGAACTCGGTTTCTCCATCATGCTGGGGGATCAACTGCTCGCCAGCACCCTCATCATGGGACGGGAAATAGACGTCGAGGCCCAGAAGGCCCGCGCCCTGCAACAGGGGGCGCATCCGGAGTGGCTGACGCGGATCGACGCACTCACCGGCGTGATGGGACTCTGGGAGAGCGGGCGCCCCGGCCCCACCCTGGCGTTTCGCTTCGATATCGATGCGGTGGAGGTCGAAGAGAGCCAGGAGGCGTCACACCTGCCCGGCCAGGGAGGCTGGCACTCCGCCAACCCGGGCTGGATGCACGCCTGTGCCCACGACGGTCACACCGCCATCGGGCTGGTGCTGGCCGAGCGGATCGCGGCCCTCGCCGATCGCCTCACTGGCCGCATCAAGCTCTTCTTCCAGCCGGCTGAAGAGGGCTGCCGAGGCGGCAAGGCGCTCGCGGCAGGGGGGCAGCTCGACGACGTGGACGCTCTGCTGGCACTGCACATCGGCATTCACGCGAGCAGCGGTGAGCTGGTGGTCAACCCCACCGAGTTTCTCTGTTCAACCAAATTCGACGTGGAGTTCATGGGGCAAGCCGCCCATGCGGGGCTCGAGCCCAACGCGGGCCACAATGCCCTGGCAGCGGCCTGCATGGCCACCACCGCCATGCTCGGCATTCCCCGCCATCGGGACGGCATGACCCGCATCAACGTGGGGCAGCTCAACGGCGGCAGTGGACGCAACGTCATCCCGGGCCATGCCCGCCTGATGGGGGAGACCCGTGGCGCGACGCCGGCCCTCAACGACTACATGTTCAATCAGGTGCAGCAGATTGTGGAGGGGGCGGCCCTGATGCAGGGCGCGACCTACCACATTCGCAAACAGGGGGAAGCGATCGGCATCGAGAACAGCCCAGCCCTCATCGAGGAAATCGTGCCTCTCGCACAGGGGAATTCCCTTGATACCATCCACACCCGCCGCTTCGGGGCCAGCGAGGATGCCGGTTTCCTCATCGAGCGGGTACAGCAGCACGGCGGCGAGGCCGCCTATCTCATCCTGGGAGCCAACCTCGCGGCCCCCCACCATCATCCGGAGTTCGACTTCGACGAAGCCGTGCTGGCCCCCGGAGTGGCCTTGCTGGAGGCCTGGCTGCTCGCCCGCCTCGGCCGCTAGCAGACGCCGGATGCAAACAAGGCAGCCCATGGGCTGCCTTGTTTTTTTACACCCTTGCGGGCATAGGGGACCTACTCTCCCAGCACGATCGCGCAGAGATGGGCGAAGTGGTGGATTTCGTGGGTCGCCTCGCACGGACCTGTCTCCCGTCCCGGGTTGTACCAGCAGGTGGCAAGCCCCTGGGCGGCGGCACCGGCGATGTCGGTCTTGGGATTGTCCCCCACCATCAACACCCGCGCCGGGCTCGGCTGACCCATCTGCGCCAGGGCATGCTGGAAGATGGCCGCCGCCGGCTTGGTCACCTGCACCTCGTCAGAGATAACGAGAGGCTCAAACCAGCTGTTCCAGCCCAGTTTGTCGAGGCGCCCGCGCTGGGGCAGGCTGAAGCCGTTGGTGATGATCCCCATTCTGACCTTGCTCTTCAGGGCCTGCAGGGTCTCCTCCACCCCCTCCAGCGGCACGCTCAGGGCGATGATCTGCTGCAGGAAGGTCTCGTTCATCGCCATGGGCGCCACGTTGACCTGCTCGGCAAAGAGCGAAAAACGGGTCTGCTGCAGGTGGGTGGCGTCAATCTCCCCTGAGTTGTACTGCTGCCAGAGCCGCTGGTTGAGGGCATGGTACTCCGCCATCTTGGGGGGAGTCGGCGCCACGCCGTAGATCTGCAGGGTCCGCTCCAGCGCCCTGGCGACCGGAAAATCGAGCAGGGTTTCGTCCAGATCGAACAGCACCCAGTCATAACTTGCTTGTTTCACGCTTGTCCTTATTGATTGTGCTTGGCCACGTTGTCATGCGTCGGGCGCACCCATCCCCAGAGGGCTGTCGAGCAGGGTCAGGGTCAGCCTGACACCAAAGCCGGTTACCTCGCTGCCCACCACGCCATTGCCCCCCTTGTTGCGAAAACCACTCAGGTCGAGGTGCAACCAGGGAAGCTCGGCGGGCACGAAGCGCGTGAGAAAACGGGCGGCATCGATGTGATCCGGGGAGGCGCCCGGCGCGCACTGTAACAGATCGGCCCACTCGCTATCGAGGTTGTCATCGTAATCCTCGTCCAGGGGGAAGGGCCAGACTCGCTCCCCGCTCTGCTGTCCCAGCGCTATCAGCGTGGTGAGCCACTCGGGGCGGTTGGTGAAGGCGCCGCTGTAACGGCTGCCGAGCGCCCGTTTGCAGGCGCCGGTCAGGGTGGCGTAGTCGATCAGCAAGTCGGGTTTGTCCCCGGCCGCCAGGGTCAGGGCATCCGCCAGCACCATGCGACCCTCGGCATCGGTGTCCACCACTTCGATGGTGGTGCCGTTCAGCGCAGTCACCACCTCACCGGGCCGGAAGGCCTGCGGGCCGATGTGGTTCTCAGCGATGGCGAGCCAGCAGTGCACCTCAATGGGGAGTTTCGCCCGGCTGATGGCCAGCAGTGTGCCAAGGGCCACCGCGCTGCCCCCCATGTCCAGGTGCATGCCATACATGCTGCCACCGACTTTCAGGTTGTAGCCACCGGAGTCGTGGCAGATCCCCTTGCCCACCAGCGCGACGCGGCGCACCGGGTTGGCCGGACAGTAACTGAGCCTGACGATGGCGGCCTGACCGTCCGCCGAACCACGGGCCACCGCCAGGAAGGCGCCAGCCCCCTTCTGTGCCAGGGTCGTCTCATCAAACTCCTGCCACTGCCACCCCTCCTGCTGCGCCAGCTCCCGGGCATAGGCCCGGTAATGACGGGCATTGAGCTCGGACGCTGGCAGCACCGCCAGGTGGCGAGCCAGACCATTGCCTTCGGTTTCTGCGCTCAGGCGGGCCATGTCCAGCTCGCAAGGGGGGGAAAGTTGCAACTGCTGATAACCCGGTCTTGTCGCCTCACTTCGTTTCTGGGTCGGCAGGGTCACATCGGCGGCGAGCAGGCAGGCGAGCACCACCCTTGCCAGTTGCGCGCGATGCTCATCGTCAAAGCCCTCCAGATGGAGCGCCAGGTGCGTCGCCTTGAGGCCCGCCAGCGAGCCCACCCAGCTGCGCACCTGCTTGTAGAGCCGATGATCCAGGACCGGGCGGGCATCCATGAAGATCACCCGTTGCAGCCCCTGACTGTCGTCAAGGGAATAGGGGGCCTTCTGACCCAGGGCTATCTGGGTTGCCACGGCGGCAAAGGGAGGCGTCGCCAGCAGGGTATCGCGCGCTGAGTCGGCAATGAGCAGGAGTTTGACGGCAGCCGACCCTGCCATTACTTCGGCGAGGGAGGTGTTCTGCATCGTGATTTGGGGAGAAGAATAGCTAAAAGGGGTCATCACAGGGTGCGGCCTCATCCATGAACAGAAAGCAGGATGATACCGAACAAATGGCGAGAGGGATCGGAAAAACACACATTATTGTGTGCAAGCAACAGATGCTGGAGGTAATCAGAGAGGTAATGCAGAAGAAAATCAGTCAGAAGTTGGTTGCGGGGGCCGGATTTGAACCGACGACCTTCGGGTTATGAGCCCGACGAGCTACCGAGCTGCTCCACCCCG
>NZ_JAPDBQ010000033.1:2657-22007 GCF_027705325.1 Aeromonas sp. QDB18 | reverse complement strand
AGTTGGTTGCGGGGGCCGGATTTGAACCGACGACCTTCGGGTTATGAGCCCGACGAGCTACCGAGCTGCTCCACCCCGCGTCCGAGGTCGCCCATAATAGGCGCCAACGCTGAGATTGCAAGTAAATATCCTAAAAAAAGTTTATTCGGGGATTAAACCGTCACATACTGCGCTCTTTTGCAACAAATCGCAGTTTTTTCAGGCAGCTAGCGATCTCTTCCCCCTCAGGCCCCTCCCCGCCTTTACCCTCTTTCCCATAAAAAAAGCCCGCACGACAAGGTGCGGGCGGGAGAATGCGCCGGGATCAGGCCAGCTGGTGCAACACGCTGGTCGCCGCAATCTGGGCGATGATGAGGCCGCACAGGGTCACGGAGACCACCACGGGGGCCGTCTCCTGCTGACGGTAGATGGGGCTGAACCAGAGCAACAGGGCTGCGACCAGCAGGCCAGCCTGGGTCACTACCCCGGGGATCAGCGGGTCGAGCCCGGCGCTGCTCCCCTGCCAACCCACCAGCACCGCCAGCCAGATAAGACTCAGGATGGCGGAGACGAGCCCCGCCAGGGGCAGCAGCAGATTGAAGGCTTGCAGGCGGTGGCGGGCACGCAGCAGCATCAGGTGGGCAAAGGCCGACCCCAGCAGTACCATCTGCAGCAGGCCGCCGAGCCAGCCCTGGATCTGCATCAGACCCAGCCCGTAGAGGGCGAGCGGCATGGCGGGCAACCACAGCAGGGTGGCGGGGATGGCGCGCTTGCCCTCCAGGCGAGACTGGACCAGGGAGAGCACGATACCGAGCACCAGGGCGCCCCCCCCACTCCAGATGAGCCAGCCCGCAACCTTGGCCTCCACCGCCAGCATCAGAGAGAGCCCGGTGATCACCCAGACCGAGAAGAGCTGGGTAGTGATCCGCGAGCGCTGGCCCGGGCAGAGATCCCCGCGCCACAGGACGAGCCCCACAGCGATCAGGGCCCCCAGGGCCATCAGACCGGTCAGGGGAAAGAGCCAAAAAGGAAGTTGGACGAACATAGGGTCTCCGGCAGCAGTCCGGGTGCGGGTGCACCCATCACAGGGTAAGGAAGGACAAGAGGCAGGGAGTATATCCAAACTCCCTCCGTCTTCCCAACGTCGCCGGTCAGCTTTGTCCCCGGGCAAGGGCAACCACCCGGGCAAACATCTGCTTGAGCACAGGGGGAATGTGCTCGCTGCCGAGGCGCTCCGCCTCCTCCACCACCGCCAGGGCCATGCCTGGCTTGCTGCGATGGTGGATCGCCTTGGCGATGATGCGCCCGGCGTTGAGGGTGGAGCGCCCCCCGACCCCCGCCTCACGCCGGAACACCCCCTCGAACCCGTTCTGGTAGAGGTAGTGCTCTATGTCTGCCGCCGGCAACTGGGTCAGCCGATCCCGCTCGCGCTCCCCCTTGAGCAGGGAGCGGGCGGAGCTTGCATACTTGGCGCCCGCCTCGTCACCGTCGGTGAGCAGGTGCCACTCTATGCCAAAGTCCCGGGCCACCTTGATGAGGGGGGCCTGGCCGCACTGGGCGAACTCGATGATGCGCACCCCCTCCGCCCGCAGGCTGTAGCCGCAGATCTGGGCCAGCTCCGAGAGCAGCCAGATCTCGGTCTCCCCTTCCACCAGCAGCCAGCAGCGGGCAAACATCGACATGGGCCTGTTGATGCGCACATGGAAGGCAATCTTGCGCAGATCGTCGCTGCTGTAGCGCTCCCCTCCCAACTGATGGCAGAGGATGTCCTGCTGGCGGCGCACCAGACGGCGCACCTGATTGAGGGGCAAGGAGGAGAGCAGGTCCCCCGAGTTGGTGGTGAGCAGCTTCTGGCCGGGCAACTGCTCCAGCAGACCCCAGGCCAGGGCCAGCATGGTGGGATGCAGGCGACTCTCGGGGTCTTCCAGCATCAGTATGGGTCTGGCCCCCTCCTCCAGCTCCCGGTTGCCCCGGGCGTGGAGCAGCATGGCCGCCATGCCCGCCATGGCCAGTTGCAGCGCCCGGTTGTCCGCATTGCGCAGCAGCACCTGCAGGTTGCCGGGATTGCGCAGGGTCATGGGGCGATTGACGATATCCCGCTGGCTGCGAGGCTTGTGCTTGATGGGCGCCAGGGCGCTGAAGTAGTGCTCCATCAACTGCTGCACCGCCTGCAGCGCCTCCTTGAGTTCTGGCTCGCCGATGCGCTGGGGCTCATCGGTGAGCTTGCCGGCCAGCTCGTCCAGCCGCTGCTCGCACAGATCCCCCCAGGGCAGCCGCTCGATACCATCCCTGGCGGTACGGGCATCCCGCAGCCTGAACACCGGATTCATGGTGATGAGCAGACGCACCAGCGCCTCGTTGTTGTCGATGGTCAGGCTCTTGCCGATGCCGTCGAGAAAGTCGTGGGTGGTGAGCACGCTGCCATCGTCCTGCAACTCGGCACTGGCACGATAATGCACCCGGTGGAACTTGTCCTTGTGCGGGATCCAGGCCGCCCCGAGGCGGGCCAGACGGCGGGAGTGCTGGCACATCTGGGGACGATACTCGCTGAAGGTGAGCACCAGTTGCAGCGTGCGCGAGGGTTCGAGCTCGGGATCTTCCGGCCGATGAAAATCATCCTGACCAAATTGATAGGGCTCGGCATCCCCCAGCAGGCACCAGAGGGCCCGCAGCAGGCTGGATTTGCCCCAGGCGTTTTCGCCGATGAGCACAGTGGTGTTGTCCAGCCCGAGGGAGAGGCGATTTATTCCGCGAAAACCTTTGACTTCAATGCGTTCCAGAAACATGCGGCCATATCCAGTCCATCCTGATGGCGCAATAGTGGCAAAGTTGCCGGAAAAATCCTATCGGGTTACGGCGTTTTCAGCGGGAACTGTGAGGAACGAGCGGTTCGGGCGGCGTCGGCTGGGTGGCGCGATAGAGGGGGGCATTCCAGTGGTTGAACCAGAGATGGCGAGTACGGGTCTGACGTTTGCGATGATTCAATGGGCATTCCTTTCAATGGACAAGAGACAGAGGGTACACCTCTTTTGCCCAGAGTCTCAGGGTTATCTGTGACAGGAGAATGACAACTGGGCTCGCCACTGGCCCGGGCTCAGGCCGAACGCCTCCCGAAAGCGGTTGCCAAAATGGGCCTGGGAGGAGAAGCCGCACTGGGCGGCGATGCTGGCCAGGGGCTCGCTTCCCGCCAGCAACTGCTTGGCCCGCTTGAGCCGCAGCCCGAGCAGGTAGCGGTGGGGCGGACAGCCCAGGCTCTGCCCGAACATCCGGGCGAAGTGGTATTCGCTCAGACCCGCCTCCCGGGCGAGCTCTCCCAGAGTGACCGGCTCGGCCAGGTGAGCCTGCAGATACTCCTGCACCCGGCGCACCACGGCCGGGGCCAGGCCGCCGCGCACTTCCGGCAGCGCCGGGGCCTCGCGGGTGTGATGGCGATAGGCGTGCAGCATCAGCATCCAGGCACCGTGGGAGAGCGCCATGCGATCGATGCCGTGCTGCCAGTCCAGCTTCATCAATTGCCCCTGCACCAGGGCCACCGCCTGGGGATCGTCGATGAAGGTCTTGTCTTCCAGTTGCAGATGACGCCCCTCCTTGTCACACGCCTGCTCGGCGATGCGGGTGAAGTGGGCGGGGGTGAAGTAGAGGTGGAAGAAGCGAAACTCCTCGCGCACCAACCACTCGGACCTGTGGTGATCCGGCATGATGCACACCTTGCCGGCACCACCATGGCCACCGGGGCCGTCCAGCCGCTCGGTCTGCTCGCCCCCCTGCAGGTAGACGCTGATGGTGTGGTTGCCCGGCTTGTGGTAGCGGGTCTGATCGTAGCGGTTGCACCAGCTCGCCACCCCGAGCCCGGGCTCCAGCCAGCAGGAGTCCTCCAGTCTGGCACCGGTGCTCACCAGGGCATCAAAGACCCCCGTTTGTCTTGTCTGCTGCATGGCATGCTGCACGCTTGCGTCCCTCTCCCGCCCCTTTCCTGTCGCCATCTTATCGCGCCTCATGGTCAAAGGCTGCGCCTCCGTTGAAAAAACCGCAAGATGGTGCAAGCCGGCACCCCGCCTCCCGGTTCATGCTGATCACATCATCTTCTCTTGATGGGATCACACCATGAATCTGATGCTCTATGTTTCCACCGTCCTCATCTGGGGCAGCACCTGGATTGCCATCGCCTGGCAGCTCGGCCCCATCCCCATCGAGGTCTCGGTGCTCTATCGTTTCGCCCTGGCGGCCCTGGCCCTGTTCACCCTGCTCACGGTGAGCGGCAAGTTTCCGCGCCTGCCCTGGGCGGGCCAGCGTTATGCAGCCCTGCTCGGCGCGTTGCTCTTTTCCACCAACTTCCTCTGTTTCTACCACGCCACCCTCTATATCCCGAGCGGTCTGTCGGCGGTGATTTTCGCCAGCGCCAGTATCTTCAACGGCCTCAATCTCTGGCTGTTCGAGGGTAAACGACCGGGCCTGCGCTGGCTGCAAGGATCGTTGCTGGGGCTGCTTGGCACCCTGCTGCTCTTCTGGCCGGTGCTGGCGGATGCGCAACTGGGTGCAAACGGCTGGAAGGGCTTGCTCTTTGCCTGCGCCGGCACTCTCTGCTTCTCCCTGGGCAACCTGGTCTCCGCCCGGGGACAGCGCCAGGGCTATCACGTATTGCAGATGGTACCCTGGGGCATGGTCTACGGCGTGGCGCTGCTGCTGGGCTGGGTCACGGTACTCGGTCAGTCACTCACCCTGCCCACCGACCCGCGCTACCTCGCCGCCATGGTCTATCTGGCCATCTTCGGCTCCGTCATCGCCTTCACCGCCTACCTCACCCTGGTGGGGCGCATCGGTGCCAGCAAGGCGGCCTACGCCACCGTGCTCTTCCCCCTGGTGGCCCTCACCCTCTCCACCTTCTATGAAGGCTTTGTCTGGCAGACGGTCTCCATCGTCGGCGTGGTGGTGAGTCTCATTGGCAACCTGGTGATCTTCGCGCCCCCCGTCAAGGCGTGGCGCTGGCCGCTATCAAGGGCCGCAAACGGTACTTGCCCCTGATGCCACCAGCCCCTAAGGTAACCGCGTCCAACACACGAGGAGGGAGGACGCATGTTACTGGAAGGGCTGGAGACACTCTGCCTGCTGGCAAGCGAGGGCACCATGGCCAAGGTTGCAAGCCGCCTCTATATCAGTCAGTCGGCGGTCAGCAAGCGCATCGCCCAGCTGGAGCAGCGCCTTGGCAAGAAGCTCATCGAGCCGGATGGCCGTCATATCCGCCTCACTCCCCAGGCCCGTGAACTGCTCGCCCGGGTAGCCCCGAGCCTCGCCGAAATGAAGGGGGTGCTGGCGGACAGCCAGATCCTCACGGATCAGACCCCTCTGTCCATCGCCTGCTCCGAAACCCTGCTGGCGGGCTACCTCGCCCGCTTCATGCACGCCTATCTTGAACGGGATCCCCACATTGCCCTCTCTACCCACCACACCCCGGTCATTCTGGCCCGGGTGCGCGGCGGGGATGCCCTGCTCGGGATCTGCGCCGGCCGCCTGCCGCCTGGCCATGGGCTGTGTGCCGAACGGCTGCTGGAGGAGCCCTTCTATCTGGTGGGGGAGGCTCTGGATGAGGCGGCGCAGCCGGATCACCAGGGCGCCTTGCAAGAAACTGTGACCAGCAAGCAACTGGCTGAAGGCGACGTGAGTCAGGGGATGCAGGGCAAGGTGCGCAAGATCCTGACCATGGATCTGGAGAACCCCTCCAACCGCTATCTGCGCGAGCCCCTGGCCGCCCTCGGGCTTATCCCCGCCATGGAGCTCGATTCCTACCTGGCGCTGATCGAGCTGGCCAAGGCAGGCATTGGCCCCGTGCTCCTGCCCGCCGGCCTGCTGGCGCTGGTGGGTGAGCAGGGGACACAGGCACGCCCCCTGCCGGGACTGGGCCGCCCGCTCCACCTGGTCTATCGGCCAAACAGCCTCAAGCGCGATCGCATTGCCCGCCTGGTGCAGGCGCTGCAAGCCCATTTCCGGCAACTGACGGCACTGGGCTGAAACGCAAGAGGGCCCGATCTGCGATCGGGCCCTCGTCATGGGGGATATCGGCTCAGCCCAGCCAGGCAAAGAGCTCGGGGTACTGGCTCCACACCAGCTTGGCGGACATCACCAGGGAGACGGTCACCAGCAGCGGCTTGATGAGCTTCACCCCTTTCTTGAGCACCAGCTTGGAGCCCATGCGCGCCCCGATGAACTGCCCCAGCGCCATGCACAGCCCCACGCTCCACACCACCTTGCCCCCCAGGGTGAAGAAGAGCAGGGAAGCGATGTTGGAAGTGAAGTTGAGCAGCTTGGTGTGGACGGTGGCCCGCGCCATGCCAAAGCCCGCCAGGGCCACGAAACCGATGGCAAAAAACGACCCCGTGCCCGGCCCGAAGAAGCCGTCATAAAAGCCCACGCCCCCGCCCACCAGCAGGGCGAACGCCATGGGAGTGAGGCGACGCTGGCTCTCCGCATCGCTCACCCTGGGGGAGAAGTAGAAGTAGCAGGCAAACGCCATCAGCAGGAAGGGGAGCAGCCGCTCCAGGATGGCGGCATCGATGGTCTGCACCGCCAGAGTGCCGATGGCCGCCCCGATGAAGGTGCAGATGACCGCCGGCCAGATGATGGCCCACTCAAGGAGCCCCTTGCGGGCATAGAACCAGGTGGCGGAGAAGGAACCGAAACTGCTCTGCAACTTGTTGGTGCCAAGCACCAGGGCTGGCGGCATGCCGGTGGCCAGCAGGGCCGGCACCGTCAAGAGCCCCCCGCCCCCGGCGATGGCGTCGATAAAGCCGGCGATGAGGGCCACCCCGAAGAGGGCGACCAGGGTGAGCAGTTCCAGTTCCATCCATAGACCTCGTGTGATTGGCGGCGCCCGGCATGGCCTGGAGCCTGAAGGAGTCAACAGGTCGCTATCCTAGCGAGGGCAGGCTCATGAAGCTAACGAAACAATGGCAGCCAACTAATTCCTTATTTTCATCAATCAACGTGCGAGAGGGTCTGTGCTTTGATAACCGCCACCCCCTGCAACAGGGGCGCTTCATCCTCACCGGGAGCACGGCTTACCCGGCCAGCCATGTAGCGGCTGCTGAAGAGGATTAATCCAGAGCGCGTCTCTGGCCCTTGATGGCCTCCAGCCCCTCCAGCAGGGGCGCTTCATCCGCACCGGGCGCACGGCTCACCCGACCAGCCATGTAACGGCTGCTGATGAGGATTAATCCAGAGCGCGGCTCTGGCCCTTGATGGTCTCCAGCCCCTCCAGCAGGGGCGCTTCATCCTCGCCGGGCGCACGGCTCACCCGACCAGCCATGTAGCGGCTGCTGAAGAGATTGAACCAGAGCTGCAGCGCCTGCCCCGCCCGTAGCTCCCCGGCCACTTCCAGCACGCAGGCGGCCACCTCGGCGGTGCACAGGTGCTCGTCGCTGTGGGCGACCCGCATGCCGTAGGTAGAGAGCGCATCCGGCTTGATGGCGAGTACCGGGAAGCCGTCCAGATAGGGACTCTTGTTGAACATCTTGCGCGCCTCGGGCCAGGTGCCGTCCAGCAGGATGAACAGCGGCTTCTTGCCCGGGGCCAGTACCACCTCGCCGGTCAGGCGGTCGGGCGCTTTCTCGCAGGCGGGAAAGACCACGTAGGGCTGCCAGGCGGGATCCGCCAGCAGGGCCAGCAGCTCGGGATGGGGTTCGGTACGCGACCAGAGAAAGGCCCAGGTGGAGTCCGGCAGCACGTCGGCGATGAGGCGCCCGGTGTTGGAGGGCTTCATGGGCTCGCTGTCATACATCATGAGGCAAAAACCGGCCTCGGCCTTGAGCGCCGGGCGCCAGTCGCAGGCACACCAGTCGTGGCGCAGCTGGCAGGCATCGCAGCGTGGCACGCTGCCGCCACGGGCAAGAAAGGGTCGGGTCGAGACGCTCTTGCGCCAGATGCGCAGGCGGTTGACGGCGTGATCGGGGATGGGCTTCATGGAACGCGGCTCTGACGGTGCCTGTGGCGGGACAAAAGGGGGCTGATTGTAACGGTGCGCCCTCCTGGCGGCAAGGCTTGCCGGGCGGCGCCCTGCCCCCTTCCCTCCCCGCGTTCTGCCCGCCTCGCCCCCATGAAAAAGGGGCCCTGAGGCCCCTACTCACCATCCGTTGCAAACGGGTCTGGCGACGTCAGACCGCCTTTCGCAGGATCTGCTCCAGATAGTGCGCGAAGCTGTGGCCATGGTGCTCCAGCAGTTTCGGGAACATGGAGATGGAGGTCATGCCCGGGAAGGTGTTGATCTCGTTGAGCAAAATCTCCCCCTCTTCGGTCAGGAAGAAGTCGATGCGCGACAGATGGGTCAGCTTGAGCTGACGGAACGCCTTCAAGGCGTACTCGTGAATGGCGTCAGCCTGCGCCTGAGTCAGCCCCTCGGCCTTGAGCGCGGTCTCGGTGTGACTGGCGCTGCTGTACTTCTCTTCATAGGTGTAGAACTTGTCCTGGGGTACGCAGATCTCCCCCGGATAGGTGGCCACCAGCTCGTCACCATACTGGTAGACCGCCACTTCCAGCTCGCGGGGCTTGACCGCTTTTTCGATCAATACCTGCTCGGAGTAACCGAAGGCATCGGCAATGCCCTTCACCAGGTCTGCCTCGTTGCTGGCGGAGTAGCAACCCACGGAAGAGCCCTGGGAGGCCGCCTTGATGAAGACCTTGCCCCACTTGGCCAGCGCCGCTTTTGCCTCGATCAGGCTCGCCTCGCCTTGCTCGGTCAGGAACAGGTAGGGGGTATTGGGGATGCCGATGGCGGTGAGCCACAGCTTGGTGGTGATCTTGTTGAAGCACACCTTGCTCGCCTCGGCGTCACAACCCAGATAAGGCAGGCCGGCCAGCTCGAGGAAGGATTGCAGATCGCCGGTCTCACCGGGATAGCCGTGGATGCAGGGCACCACGTAGTCCACCGGACGGGCCACGCTGTCGAACGAGAGCAGCTTGTCCAGCCCCAGCTTGCACTCGCGACCGTCGGCGGAGAGCCAGCGGTCGGCAAACATCTCGACCCGGGTCACTTCGATACCGGGCAGGAGCCCGAGCTGTTTTTCGAGGAAATTGGCGCTGCGCAGCGAGACTTCGTGCTCGGAGCCGCCACCGCCGCACAGCAGCAAGACATGCATGTTCTTCATTAGATGTGATCCCTTGGGAGAAGCGGCTTCGTCATCACCATGTCAAACCCAACCGCATGAAAACCGGACGAAGCCAGAAACGAACATAAGTGCGGGCAGTGTAGCAAGGGAGGGGAAGCCTTGTCAGCCGATGGGGCGCACCTCCCCCTGCCCGGGCAGATAAAAGTCTCTTCCTGTGTCAGAAACAGGATGAAATGCGCTCAGCGGGGGGGATCGACCCGCCCGGCGCCATTGCCGTTGACCCGAAACCAGCCGGCAATGCTGTAGCGCTCCCGGCTTGCGGGCAGCACCTCGTGGGGAAACTCTTCAGACAGGAAGAGCACCAGCCGCCCGCCCCGGGGGGAGACATCCATCAGAAACTGCTCGCTGTCGTCATAGACCCGCAATATTCCCCCCGCCTCTGGCTGCCAGTCGTTGTTCAGGTAGAACACCGAGGTGAGCCGGCGGTTGGATCGCCCGGCGAAGGCGTCGCGATGGGTGGCGTAGAAGTCCCCCTGAAGGTAGCGGGCAAAGTGGGCCTCGTAGTCGAACAGCCCCAGCATCAGGCTGCGATTGGCGGCCAGACGCAGGGACTCCATCCGGGCCAGATAGTCGGCCACCGGCGCGCCGAGGGAGGCGTCGAGCCAGTGGATCTGATCCCGACGGATATCGCGGTTGTCCTGATGCAGGGTCTCGCGCCCGATCCCCGCCGGTCGCCACTCGTCCGGCAGGCAAGCCTTGAGGGCATCCACCTCGGCGGCGGTTAAAAAATCATCCACTATCACCCAACCCCGGGTGTAGATGGCATCCATGACGGCTTGATAGTCCAAAGATAGGCTCGCAGCGAGGGGAGAGAGTGCGCTTTGTAGCGACTTCGGACCATCGGCACAAACTGGATTGCTTCTCTTGAGAAGTCCCGCCATCAATAGGAGTCTGGGGGGCACAGACGCCCTCCCCCTTGCTCCCCGGCCCTCGGCCCGTTAACGTGCAAGGATTGTCCCCCGGGCGCCTTGTCGCCCCTCTTGCATCAGGAGAAACCATGCCCCTGCCCCTCATCCCCCTGCAACGACTCGATGGCACGGCCTGGTCCACCGCCGATCTGCAGGGCCGTGTCGTGCTGGTGGTCAACGTGGCAAGCCGCTGCGGTTTTACCCCCCAATACACCGGGCTTGAGGCCCTCTATCGCCAGTTCGGCCCCCAAGGCTTCGAGATCCTGGGTTTTCCCTGCGATCAGTTCGGCCATCAGGAGCCGGGCGATGCCGAGGAGATCGCCCGCTTCTGCTCGCTCGACTACCCGGTCAGCTTCCCCCTGATGGCCAAATGCGAGGTCAACGGCGCCGGGGCCCACCCCCTCTATCGCTGGCTCAAGGAGCAAAAGCCCGGACTCCTTGGCAGCGAGGCCATCAAGTGGAACTTCACCAAGTTCCTGATTGACCGTGAAGGCCGGGTGGTGGAGCGCTTCGCCCCCCAGACCAGACCGGAGGATCTGGTGCAGGCCATCGAGGGACTGCTCTGACGGGCGTGCGCCGCTCGCGACACGGCTGCTGCGCGTGCGCCTCGCATCTGCTATATTACGCGCCCACTGTCTCTTGTGCGGTCGCTTTGCCGGGCTCAGGCCCAGCCTCGATGGCGACCCACCCTATTTTCCATGTCGTGACGGACCAAGGCTGCCGTCACCCGTTGAGCCCAAGGCTCGGAGTGTCCCTCGAACATGTCATTCAATGAACTGGGTCTGTCACCGCACATCCTGCGGGCCGTCAAGGAGCTGGGTTACGAACAACCCACCCCCATCCAGCAGCAAGCCATTCCCGCCATCCTGGCCGGGCAGGACGTGCTGGGCGGCGCCCAGACAGGCACGGGCAAGACGGCCGGTTTCACCCTGCCCATGCTTCATCGACTGCTGGCCAACCACGGCCGTGGTGGTCGTCGCCAGGTGCGAGCCCTAGTGCTGACCCCGACCCGGGAGCTGGCCGCCCAGGTGGGCGAGAGCATCATCAAATATGCCCACCACCTGCCGTTTCGTACCCTGATCGCCTATGGCGGCGTCAGCATCAAGCCGAACCTGGACGCCATCAAGCTCGGGGTCGACATTCTGGTCGCCACCCCGGGCCGCCTGCTGGATCTGCTGACCCAGGGCGCCCTGACCCTGAGCGCCCTCGAGGTACTGGTGCTGGATGAAGCGGACAGAATGCTCGACATGGGGTTCATCACCGACATTCGCCGCATCATGAAGGCCCTGCCGGAGGAGCGTCAGACCCTGCTGTTCTCTGCCACCTTCTCCAATGACATCAAGGCGCTGGCGGACGATCTGCTCAAGGATCCCACCCTCATCGAGGTGGATCCCAGCAACACCGCCGCAGAGCAGGTAAGCCAGCGCATCATCCAGGTCGATCGGGAGCGCCGCCGGGAGATGCTCTCCCACATGATTGGCCGTGGCAACTGGCAGCGGGTGCTGGTGTTCGTGCGCACCAAGCAGATTGCCGACAGGCTCGCCCAGCAAATGCAGAAAGATGGCCTGGATACGGTCGCCATCCACGGTGACAAGAGCCAGGGGGCCCGCAACCGGGCGCTGGCGGATTTTCGTGAAGGCAAGGTGCGGGTGCTGGTTGCCACCGACATCGCCGCTCGCGGCCTGGACATCGATCAACTGCCCCACGTGATCAACTTCGAGCTGCCCCAGATGGCGGAGGATTACATCCACCGCATCGGCCGCACCGGCCGCGCCGGCCGTGGCGGCGAGGCCATCTCTCTGGTGAGCCAGGACGAGCTGGGTCAGCTCAAGGAGATCGAGGCGCTGATCGGCCAATCCCTGACCGTGGAGATCCTGGAAGGATACGAGCCGAGCGGCAAGCCGAGCCGCCAGACCCTGCCGGGCAGCAAGCCGGTGCAAAACCCGCCCCGCGCCCGTGGCCATGCCAACGCCAAGGGCAAGCCCGCCGCCGGGAAAGGCAAAGGGGATGGCGCCAAGAAGCCTGCCCAGCCTGCGCAAAACAAGTCCCGCAAGCGGGAAGTGGTAGGCGATGACATCGGTTTCGCCCCTATGCGCCGTCTGCCCAAGGCCCAGCGGGGCGACTATCAGGACAACTCCAGCGAGGAGTGAGGCAGATAGCTGCCGACCTGACACAAAAAACCGCCCACGTCCCGGGCAGTTTTTTTATGCTCTGGCGCCCTTAACCGGCGGCCAAGGCCATGTGCAGCAGGGGATAGGGCTTGCCCTGGCCATCCAGGGGGGAGCGCCCCGTCACCTCGAAGCCCAGGTGCTGGTAGAAGCCGACAGCCTGGGCATTCTGTTCGTTGACGTCCACGCGAGTCGCCCCCAGACAACGGATGGCGTGGTCCACTAGCTGGCGGCCGACCCCTCCCCCTCTCGCCTCGGGGGCGATGAAGAGCATCTCGATGTATTTTATCTAGGGAAAGTGCGAACAAGTATCCCAAGAACAAAAAATGAAAATTTTAGTCATTTAATATCAATGGGTTACCAGTAAATGCTCTCGTGCCATATGACTTATTCGCACCTTCCCTAGCTAAATTAATAAATCCTAACTATTACCTGCTCCTAACTGCCTGGAGCAAGGCGGAGACATCCGGGCCAAAGGTGCGGCAGCGAATGGCTTCGCGAATGTCGCTCTCGCTGTAGCGACTGGCGGGGTAGACCACCACGCAGGCGGTGTCACCGGGAGCGAGGAAGTGGGTCTCGCCAAAGGGGGTGTAGCGGGTGGCGCCAATGCTGATGAGCGCATGGGCCGGGCGCCCCGCCTGGGCCAGCAGCCCCTGGATATGCTCGGCCGGGCCTTCGTCCTGCTGATGGTTGAACTTGTCGATGGCCCACGCCAGCAACTGACCGTGGAAGTAGCTGTAGTCCACCGCCGCGCTGTCGATCCCGTAGGGGTGCAGCTCCCCGTCCCGCTCCAGATAGCAGGCGATGCGGTAGTCATCGAGCTCGCATCCTGCGGCAAAGTGGGTCAGGGGCACCAAGTTCGCGGCCAGCCCCTTGCTCTCTTCACCCCAGTTCTTCTTCTCGCTGATCTTTTTGGCATTAGGGCGACGGATGGAGCAGTCGTTGTAGGCGCCAAACGCCTTGGGATGGATGGCCACCACCTGCTCCCCCGCGTACTCCAGCTCGCACCACAGCGCCACCTCGGGTTCAATCTGCACCTTCTCGTCCCCGCTCACCGCCGCCTCCGGCAGGAAGATGGCATCGCCGCTCAACGGGAAGACCCCGAGCTGGCCGGGATGGTTCGGCACATAGAAGGGGAACAGCGCCTTGGGGGCGACCTTGTCGTCAACCTTGACGGCGACGAAGTCCGCCGCCTCCCCTGCCTGCTCCAGGTGACCGGCGAAGTTGCCCGCCACGCCCAGTCCGATAAAGGGGGTCTGTGAGGTGATCTGCATCTGTGGCTCCACTGGCGCGGCCGGGGCCGCCGCCTCGTTGTCGTTGTTCAGGGCGGAAATACCGCCAAAGAGGGGGCTTATTAGAGCACAGCCCCCGTACGGCGCCCAGCCACCGGGCCACAAGCTGTGCACCAGGGCGGATTTTCCCTCACCATCTGGTCATAAAGCCAGCAGTCGATGCGAAGCTGTGATCCCGATGCTTGGGAGAGCCCGGCACTTTTGCTAGGCTGCCCTATTCATTTGCCGTTCGGGAGCCGTCGCAAGGCCATGACCACCCACTTTCAGGGGCGCTTCGAGGTGGAGTTCAAATACCGCCTGACGGACAGCGCCGCCTTTGTACATACCCTCACGGCCCTCGGCCCCGAGGTGATGGTGGCGGACAATCATGAGCAGGACTGCTACTTCGACACGGCAGATGGCGCCCTGGCCCGGGAGGAGAAGAGCCTGATCATCCGCACCATGGCCCCCAAGGGCATCCGGCTCTGGATAGTCAAAGGGCCCGGACCCGATCGCTGCGAGGCGGTCAACATCCCCGATGCGGACAAGGCGGCCAGCATGGTGCGCACCCTGGGCTACCAGCCGGTGCTGACCATCGACAAGCGGCGCAGCATCTATTTTCTGGGGGCCTTCCACGTCACGGTGGATCACCTAGCAGGCGTCGGTGATTTTGCCGAGCTCGCCATCATGACTGACGACGAGACCGCCCTGCCCGCCTACCGCGCGCAGTTGCTGGCGCTGGCTAGCCGGCTGGGACTGGCGCCCGAGATGCGGGAAACCCGCTCCTATCGCACCCTGTGCGAGCAGCGAGCCCCCCCTTTGACAAGCGGCAACAAGAGGAATCTGCCCATGATCGACAAACTCGCCTGGCTGACCTTCAAGGAGGGACAACTGCTGTGCGCCCGCTCCCACGGCAAGGACATCTACTACATACCGGGGGGCAAGCGCGAGCCGGGCGAGAGCGACGAGGCGGCCCTCGTTCGTGAAATCGAGGAAGAGCTCGCGGTCACCCTGAAACCCGACACCCTGGCGTTCGCCTGCGAGTTCAGCGCCCAGGCGGACGGCAAGCCGCAAGGGGTGAATGTCAATCTGCGTTGCTACACGGGGGACGCCGACGGCACGCCCGTCGCCTCGGCGGAGATCGCCGAGCTGCGCTGGCTGGACAGCCGCCACCTGGCCGAAGTCTCCCCCGTCTCCCGCCTGCTGTTCCAGTGGCTGGCAGCGCAGGGACTGATCCATTAAGAGACGGCGCACCTGACCGGATGATAATGGCACCGGCAGGAGAGTCCGCGCCCGAGACGTTAATCCCCCACGTGGGCCAAGAGAGAAGATGAGGACATTCAATGGAGATCCTTGAGGTCGAGAGCACCAGAGGCATCAAACCGGCGCTGATCGCCCTGCTGCAAGATTGCGTGGCCAGCGGTGCCTCGGTGGGCTTTCTGCCTCCCCTGCAGGAAGAGCAGGGGCTGGCGTACTGGCAAGGCATCGAGGGGGAGCTGGCGGATGGAGTGCGCAAGCTCTGGGTGGCGTTTGATCAGCACCATCTGGTGGGCGCCCTGCAGCTCTCCCTGTGCACCAAGGCCAACGGGGGCCACAGGGCCGAAGTGGAAAAGCTGATGGTTCACAGCCAGGCCCGTGGCAAGGGGGTGGGCCGCGCCCTGATGAACGCCATGGAGCAAGGGGCCCAGGACGCCAGGCGTACCTTGCTGGTGCTGGATACCCGGGTCGGCGACGTGGCCTCCAGCCTCTATCGCCAGCTCGGCTATCAGGAGGCCGGCCAGATCCCGGACTTCGCCCGCAATGGGGACGGCACCCTCGCCGCCACCCAGTTCTTCTACAAGCAGCTCTGAGGCAGACGGCCTGGCAAGACCGGACAGCGTGCCGGTCTTGCCCCCTCCAAGGCTCGGCGTACATAGGTTTTTGGTTCAATCAGACTCATCGGCAAGGAGCCATCATGATATTGGAAGTCGCCCATCTGCAGATCATTCCCGGCAAGGCCACTGACTTCGAGCAGGCCTTCGCCCGGGCCCAGCACATCATCAGCGCCATGCCCGGCTACTTGGGCCACCAGTTGCAGCGTGCCCTGGACGATCCCCATCACTACCTGCTGCTGGTGCAGTGGGAACGGTTGGAAGATCACACCCGGGGGTTCAGGGGCTCCCCCCGGTACCAGGAGTGGAAGGCCCTGCTGCACCACTTCTACGACCCCTTCCCCAGGGTCGATCATTTTCAGGATGCAACACCGATCAGCGCCGCAAGCTGAACCTTGATCAGCCAGTCCCGTCACGGGCTGATCAATGGCGTCAGGCCAGTCGCTCGGCCCTGTGGGCAATCTGCGGCTCGGCAAAGGCGCTCTGGGCCGCGATGAGCTGCAGCTCGTAGGCATTCGCCTCCCAGGTCTGTCTCAGCACCGCATCCACCGCGGCGTTGGTGCGCTCGAAGGCACTCACCCCCTCATATCCCGCCTGCAGGTTGGCCAGCATCAGGGCGCTGATGAGATCCCCCACGCCCACCGGTTGGCGCGCGAAATCGTAAAGGGGACGGGCGATCAGATAGTCTCCCTCGGGGGTGGCAAGCAGCATCTCGAAGCGGCCGGGGACGCTGGCGGCGCGACCCAGGTGCTTGACCAGCACCATCTTCACCCCCTTCTCCAGCAACTGGCGTGCGGCGACCCGGGTCTGGGCCAGGGTTGTCAGATGGACATCGCACAGGGTCTCCAGCTCCAGCAGATTGGGGGCCATGATGTCCGCCACCGGCAGGGCCTGCTCGGTGAGAAAGCGGGTGACGCCCGGGGCGACGATGCACCCCTTCTCCGGATGCCCCATCACGGGATCGCAGAAATAGAGGGCCGCCGGATTGGCTCGCTTCACCGCCGCCACCACCGCCAGGATCTCGTCCCCCTGCTCCGCCGAGCCCAGATAACCGCTCAGCACCGCATCGCAGCGCGCCAGCACCTCGATATTGCAAAGCCCCTGGCACAAGGCGGCAATGTGGCCCGCCGGCATCGCCATTCCCTGCCAACCCGCCTCGTACTGGGTGTGGTTGGAGAACTGCACCGTATTGATGGGCCACACCTCCATGCCGAGACGGCGCATGGGGAACACGGCGGCACTGTTGCCGGCACAGCCAAACACCACGTGGGACTGGATAGAGAGAATGCGTTTCATCGACACCACCGCACAAGAAGCCTGAGGAAAAGAGGCAATATATCGGATGAAGAGACGGCTCTTCCAGCAATTAACGCCCTGACTCCCTATTTATGCTTCTGCAGGCCTAACCTGCCGCATATTTGACCGCCACGACCCAGTTTCTGCACAACCCTGGAGCCATCTGCCCGCTGCTGCGGGGTGATAAATGTACTTGTACGTCTCTTGTCTGATGGCATACAAGGTGGTTTTTCAATCAACCATGAACAGTCGGGATCAAGGATGAGGTCCGATGAAAAGGCGCAAGTCGGCAGTCGGCAGTCGGCAGTCGGCAGTCGGCAGTCGGCAGTCGGCAGTCGGCAGTCGGCAGTCGGCAGTCGGCAGTCGGCAGTCGGCAGTCGGCAGTCGGCAGTCGGCAGTCGGCAGTCGGCAGTCGGCAGTCGGCAGTCGGCAGTCGGCAGTCGGCAGTCGCAAAATAAGGCAACAAGGGCAAGGGTCAAGGAGACGTCGGAAGATCACAGGACGAACACGGCCTACCCTTGCCTGACACCGTGGCAACGACAAGCCATACGCAGTGGCGACAGCAAGTCACGTCACCAGTGCCGTGACTACAGCGAGTCGCCAGCAGTCGTCAGAGGGAGCGCGGTGCTTGGGCGTCTCAATCCCGGGCGAAGTGGTAGACCCAGCCTTCGTCCGGTGCCATCTCCTCCGGCAGGTCCACCAGAGCAGGCAGCGAGGTGACGGCCCCTTCGGCCGCATATTGCAGGGCCATCAGGGCGCAGAGCGCGGCATCATAGGGATCCGTTCCAGGGATGAGGATTGCTGGCAGGTGGGGTTGCAGCTCGGGCCGCACAGCAGAGGCTTTGCCCCCCATTTTGGCCAGGGCGGGATAGACCTCCAGCACCGCGCGCCCGGCAGCCCTCGCCCGTTTTGGCACCAGTTGCAGATCCCCGAGGCGCGGCAGCATGGAGAGGGCCAGGGTGGCGTTGTTGCCGAGCCTGTCGAAGGTGGCGGAGAGGGGCTTCTTGCCATAGTGCTGATGGAGCCAGCGCTCGCAATCCCGGTAGGCGTAAGGGTTGTCAATCTCCCGCTGGGGCACGGGAAAGCCGCTCCCCCGCCCCGCCAGCAGATCGGCGAGGGCGCGGGGAAAGGCCAGGGGCGCATCGATGCCGAGAGCAAAGCGCGGGCAGGCCAGCACCTGCATCAGCGCCACCTCGTCTTGCAGGGCCGGGCGCAGCAGGGCATCCAGATCCGGCGCGACCCGGGAGCTCAGGCGAAACAGGGGGGAGATCCCGAGCCAGTGCAGACGCGACTCCCGGGCCTGCCAACCCACCACCGCCACCGCCTGGGCATTGCCCTGCCAGCCCCTCACGTCCCAGCCGATGCCGATGGCGTCCATGTGTTCCGTTGTCATGCCCCTGTTACCTCTGTGCAGCCTTGATGGAGCACAGGGTAATGGCTGCCCCTCCTAAAGCAAGGGCAAGTTGGTCCCTAGAAGGATTTCTTGAAGTTGATCAGGGGCAGAATGGGGAAGATGCCGTTCTCGGCGTAGTTGGCCAGGCCAATCTGCAAGCCGTCCAGGTGCTTGGTGGCATTGACGAATCCCAGCTGGAACGTGGTGCGTTCGGCATAGTTGACGAAGCCGACGTTGGCCAGGGCATTGCCCTGGGCGATGTTGACCGCCCCCCAGTTGAGCCCCTTCACATTGTTGGTCAGGTTGACGAAGCCCAGATTGAGGCCGGTATCCTGCCCTTCGTGCCAGTTAACGGCGTTGATGGCGACCCCGCCAAACTAGTGGCGCACCCGGCTCGCGCCAAAGAACACACCAAGCTGCAGACCGGTGAACTGATCCACGTCGGAGAGGGCGAACACCGGCAGATCGATCCCCTTCACCTGGCCGGTGCGGCCGTAGAGGAAGGAAGCCCGTGCCCCTTCCACCTGATTGGACGAGGGCAGGTTGACACCGGGCAGGGAGATCTGGACCGGCGTGCTGGCCTGGGCGACACCGGCAAGGGTCAGGGCACCACAGCCGAGCAGCAGGGCGAACGGTTTCATCGGGGATTCCTTGTGAAGAGGGTGTGGCTCAAGGGTACCAGCGCAGGCCCCGGGGGACGAGACCCCGGCCCTTTCCCTGCGTCACCTCTCGTCTGAATCCGGGGATGGCTCTCTCGGCGTGACGGGGGAAGCGGTGGTGAAACTCCCTTGAGCGCCAGTGGCACCCAGAGACACAACCAGCCCGGTCGGGCTGGTTTTTTTGCCTGTGCTCGCCCCTTTTTCGGGGCAATTCGGCCCGGGCCCTTTCCCTGCCCCGCCTAACTGCCTAGAATGAGCCCCCGCTGTTTCAGCCATTCATCCAGCTAGAGGATTTCCCATGGAGACGTTTCTGCTCGAAGGTCACCCCTTCGTTGCCTTGTGTGACCTGATCAAGCATCAGGGTTGGGCCGATTGTGGCGGTGCCGCCAAGGCGCTGGTCGCCGAAGGCCTGGTGGAAGTGGACGGTCAGGTCGAGACCCGCAAACGCTGCAAGATAGTCGCCGAGCAGGTGGTCAACTTCAACGGCATGAAGGTCGTGGTGAAGGAAGGCGTCAGCCCCGAGATCCTCTGATCCTGACGCCCTGCCACGCAAGCGCTACCCAGCACAGCCGCCGAGCAGGTGGTCAACTTCAACGGCATGAAGGTCGTGGTGAAGGAAGGCGTCAGCCCCGAGATCCTCTGATCCTGCC
>NZ_JAPDBQ010000033.1:0-2651 GCF_027705325.1 Aeromonas sp. QDB18 | reverse complement strand
GCGCCGAGCAGGTGGTCAACTTCAACGGCATGAAGGTCGTGGTGAAGGAAGGCGTCAGCCCCGAGATCCTCTGATCCTGACGCCCTGTCACGCCAGCGCTACCCAGCACAGTGGCCGCGCAGGTGGTCAACTTCAATGGCATGAAGGCCGTGGTGAAGGAAGGCGTCAGTCCCGAGAGATCCTCTGATCCTGACGCCCTGCCACGCCAGCGCTTCCCAGCACAGTGGCCGAGCGGATGGTCAACTTCAACGGCATGAAGCATGAAGGCCGTGGTGAAGGAAGGGAGCAGTCCCGAGATCCCCTGATCCTGACGCCCTGCCACGCCAGCGCTACCCAGCACAGTGGCCGAGTGGGTGGTCAACTTCAACGGCATGAAGCATGAAGGCCGTGGTGAAGGAAGGGAGCAGTCCCGAGATCCTCTGATCCCGGCTTGAACAAGGGCGCCAAGCGCCCTCTGGCCTTCAGCTGGCCTTGATGGAGAGGGTCAGCACGAAGCGGGCCATGGCCTCGTCGCCGTTGCGAGACGGGCAGGTGGCCACCACCTGGATGGGGCGGTTGATGCGCTGACCGCTCGCCAGGGACTCGTCGATCATGGCGTCGATAAGCTCCCCCGCCGCGCAATCAAACTGCACGTCCCCCTCCGGGCGCTTCAAAAACTCCCCCTGCACATCCTTGAAGGCGAAATGCACCTTCTTGCGCCGCGCCCGCCCCTTCTCCATGACCAGGAGCCCTCCCACCAGGTCGGCACCGGTGGCGAGCGCCCCGAAATACATGCTGCCCAGGTGGTTGCGGGTGCGCCAGCCCAGCGGAATGCGGATGCGCAGCGCCCTGGCGTCCATCTGCTCGATGACGGGGGCACAGAAACCAATGACGGGAATGTAGCGCCAGGCGAACAGACGCAGGGCGAGGTTGGCTTTGAGGCGTTGCAGGTCCATTGCAAACTGATCCGATGAGTTAATGTGACGCAAATGTTGCCAGCCTGCTTCCCGATAGACAAGCCTCCCGTGCCATCCCTGTGAGCGGGCCCCCAAAGGGTATTTGCAAAATTCATGCAATGGCCAGGTTCTATTTGCCCGGGAAATGATAAAACCGGCCTTTCCTGACCCCGGGTCGCCCCTCTCTTTCCCCTTTTTCCGATTTTTTTCAAGGTCCCGCCCCGGATGACGGGACCATGACAGCCATATCCGAATGAAGCACAACGAGAAATACTCCCCGTCAGAGGGCTAGCCCAGGATCCCGCCCCCGCCACTGGGATTATTCGCAGTAACCAAACCCCCTCTCCCTCGCTAGGCTGTTGCTGGCCCGGAAGTAGCCACTCGGCACCGGGTCAACCCGTCTACCAATCTCACCATAAGGATAGAGAGATGAGTCACGTGCAACAGTTGTTCAACGGGGGCGAGAGCGCCGGTACTTTCCAGCTCAACTTCAACAACAACCGTGCCTACGAGCTGTTTGGCCGGGAGTACCTCAAGTGCTATGCCAACCTCAGCGCCAAGGGGAAGATGAGCAAGCCCCTGCCCACCGGGCCGCTGAGCTACACCGTCGACTTCGCCATGGATTGCGGCTGCAGTTCGGTGCTGTTTGACTTCAACCTCGCCTACAAGAAGACCTTCGGCAACCAGTTGCAGGCCCCCCTGTGGCGCGAGTCGGACTACGAGGCCGAGCTGGTGCTCTGCCAGCTGGTGCGCGAGGCACCGGCCAACCGCCTGAGCAACCATGATCAGTTCGCCGAGGCCGAGGCCTTCTTCAACGACGTCAATCTGCCCGACACCGTCCGGGCGGTGGGCAATGATCCCTATGCCGACAAGGACGGCCTGGTGGAGTTCATCGTGGCCAACGAGCTGCTGGACGATCCCGCCGTCATGGCCAAGCTGGCGGAACAGAAGGCCTACCTCATCGCCATCACCTCCGTGGTCACCGCCTACATCAACCGTTACGCCGAAGCCTATGGCGAGCAGTACAAGACGGACGCGGATCTCTGGGCCAGGGCCCTCTCCAAGATCCCCCTGATGGGGCCGAGCAAGATCGATCAGCAGAGCTACAGCCGCCACATCAAGGGGCTCAGCATCGCCACCGACTTCATCAACTTCATCATGGACGTGGTGGTGAGCCAGGGCACCACGGCGCTGGCCAGCTTCAACAAGTTCCTGCAAAAGCAGGGGGATGCCATCCGCTTCGGGGTGGAGAACAACAAGGACTTCTACAAGACCATCACGGTGGGGGTCACGGTGGAAGTGTTCAAGGTGGGCAACGAGCTGGTCTATGTGCCGAAGATCAAGCAGTACCGCGTCAACTTCGACCGCCAGAACAGCAAGTTCACCTCCGCCTGTGCCAGCGCCGAGTTCGTCGACATCTACTTCAACTACCTCTATGCCGCCAACGTGTTCGACTACGAGGCCCTCAAGGACCCCGAGATCAAGCGCGACTTCGACAACTTCATCCAGAAGCAGCGCAAGGCACAGATTGAAGAAGCGGATACCTTCTTCAACGATGACTTCCCGCCCCTGGAGCCCAAGCAGGTCAGCCGCAGCAAGGCCACGGTGTAACCCGCCAGTCAAAAAAACAGCCGGCAGATGCCGCAATGCTGTTCAGATAAGCACATTTTTGACTAATTATTCATAAATGCGACTTGAGTTGGGGGAGCAAGGCTG
>NZ_JAPDBQ010000032.1:0-32460 GCF_027705325.1 Aeromonas sp. QDB18 | reverse complement strand
CGGAATTGGTAGACGCGCTAGCTTCAGGTGTTAGTGTCCCACGGATGTGAGGGTTCGAGTCCCTCTCTTCGCACCATTACTTATGCAAAAGGCCCATCACGAAAGTGATGGGCCTTTTGTTTTTACCCCTTGTTATGACTATGCTTTTGACGACTCACCGCCCATCGTCATGCCAAGGAACGCATATGATACTGGATACCGACATTCACAACTTCTACGAGCATCTGGTGCTCAAGGAGATTGAGAGACAGGGACTCAACCAGAAGCTGAGCGCCAACCAGATGGCCGATCTCTGCTGTCTGACCCTGAACCAGCTGCCCTCCCACTACATTCGTCACGACGTCGACATGATCTACTTCCTGACCGATGCCAAGCGTACCGAGATGGAGAAAAACGTCATCGAGTCGCTCAAGCTGGCGCAAGAGAAGGTGCAAAGCGCCCCGGCCACCTCGTCATAACCAGGGCTGTTGCCAGATCAGGGCCGCGACTCCCGTCATACCGGCCACCGGCAGCAGGATCAGCGCAGGCCTCAGCCTGGGTTCGAGCATGACCCAGGCGGCCAGCAAGAAGCCCAGGCTCCACATACCGTATGCCTTGTCCTGACCCCAGATCAGGATCGCCAGCAGCCCGATCAGCAGCATGGCTCTCACTATCCATCTCATGACACACTCCTCTCCAACAACTGATAACAATTATCATTTGTATTTTAGGAGTATGCAATCGGACTTTTCTATCGGAGTCGAATGTCCCATCGGGGCAAACAGAGCACTCAAAAACGGGTTATGAGATCAACTAATTTGTAAGTTTTTCAATCAAAACTGCATTTTTGCTAAATCAGTTGGGATTTGCCCCCCCAGGTTTGTGGTAGATTGCGGCCTCTTTTTGGGTGGGCCCCTCGGGATACGTGTATCCACAGGACGAGAGGGACTGACCTTGGCGAGCAAGAGTTTAGGAAGTATCTATGCAAAACCAACAACACCACATCCGATTGCCGGGCATGTCGCAAGTATTTGCCTGCCTGGCCATTTTCCTGGCCCTGGCCTTCTCCTTCACCAGCGTGCTGGATCTGCCAATCCAGCTGGCACTGTTCATCGCCTGGTTCGTCATCATGGGACTCGGCATCAAGCTCGGCCACGATTACAAATCCCTGGAGCAGGCGGCAGTCGACGGCGTCGCCAAGGGGATGGGGGCCATCCTGATACTGATCTCCGTCGGTGCCCTGGTGGGCACCTGGATTGCCGGCGGCATCGTCCCCAGCATCATCTACTTCGGCCTCAAGGTGATACACCCCTCCATCTTCCTGCTGGCGACCCTGATCATCTGCTCTCTCACCTCGCTGGCCACCGGCACCTCCTGGGGCTCGGCGGCCACCGCAGGCATCGCCATGATGGGCATAGGCCACAGCCTGGGGGTACCCGCGCCGCTGGTAGCCGGTGCCGTGCTCTCCGGAGTCTACTTCGGTGACAAGCTCTCCCCGCTCTCCGACTCCGTGGTGCTGGCCTCGACCATGTCCAACGTCGACGTGATGGAACACATCAAGGGGATGCTGCCCATCAGTCTGTTCTCCTACGTCATCACCGCCGCCCTGTTCACCGTGGTCGGCATGCAGTACTCCGGCAACGTCAGCCTGGAGCAGGTCAATCTGGTGATGGACGCCCTCGACAAGCAGTTCAACATCACCCCCATGGCCATAGTGCCCGTGGTGCTGGTGCTGGGCCTGTTGGCCAACCGCAAACCCGCCTTCCCGGTGATCAGCTTCGGTGCCTTGCTGGGTCTTGTCTGGGCCATCGTCTTCCAGGACATGGATCCGGTGAAGGCGATGCACTCCGCCTACAGCCCCTTTGCCATCACCTCAGGCGTCGATTTCATCGACAACATCCTGGGCCGTGGCGGTATGGAGTCCATGCTGGGCTCAGTGGCCGTCATCATCTTCGGCTTGGGCTTCGGCGGTCTGCTGGAGAAGGTCGGCATCCTGGAAGTGATCGCCAGCGCCTTCGAGAAGCGCATCAACAGCGCCGGCAGCCTGACCAGCCACACCATAGGCACCGCCTTCCTGGCCAACGTGTTCGGTTCCGCCATGTATGTATCGCTGATCCTGACCCCCAAGATCATGGCCAAGAACTACGACCGGCTGGGGCTTGCGCGCAAGAACCTCTCTCGCAACGCCGAGTTTGGCGGCACCCTCACCTGCGGCATGGTGCCCTGGAGCGACAACGGCATCTTCATGGCCGGGGTCCTCGGGGTTGCGACCCTCGACTACCTGCCCTACATGTGGCTCAGCTTCACCTGCATCATTGTGACCATCACCCTCGCCTATCTGGGCAAGGGAGTGAACCGTGTACCGGTCACAGAGGCGGTGACAGCCCGCTAATTTCCGTAAAAACAACGACAAAGGCGCCATCACGGCGCCTTTTGTCTGGGTATGATTCGAGGTTAAGCTGGCACTCACCTTGATCGCACGTGGCAGGACGCCCAGATGAACGTCACCTTTCGCCAGATCCGCTATTTCGTGGCGGTGGCCGACAGCTTCTCGGTGAGCCGCGCCGCCGCCGAGCTGCACATCTCCCAGTCGGCGGTCACCAGCGCCATCCGCGAGCTGGAGACCGAGCTCGGCGCCGCCCTGTTCGAGCGCAATCCGCGCGGGGTCAGCCTCACCACCCAGGGCCACCAGTTTCTGCTGCACGCCCGTCGCATCCTAAGCGCCATGACCGAAGCCGGCCAGTCCCTCAAGGCGGTGGCCCAGCAGGATCAGGGGCGGCTTACCATAGGCGTAACCACGCTGGTGGCAGGCTACTACCTCTCGGAGGCCCTCGGCCGCTTTCGCCGCGCCTTCCCGGCGGTGCAGATCGAGGTGAAGGAGGATGAGCAACCCTATCTCGAGCACCAGATCGTCAACGGTGAGGTGGATGTGGGGATCCTGATGACCAACCGCACCATCCGCCAGGAAGCGTTCGATACCGAGCTGCTGACCCGCTCGCCGCTGCGGGTCTGGCTCGCCGCCAACCACCCGCTCTGCGCCGAGTCTACCCTCTCCCTCAAGGCGCTCGGCGAGGAGCCCATGATCTCGCTGACCGCCGACCAGCTTGACCAGATCATCGGCGGCGGCCTGCGCCGCTACGGCATCGCGCCGCGCATCGTGCTGCGGACCGCCTCGGTAGAAGCGGTGCGCAGCCTGGTGGCGAGCCAGCTCGGGCTCGCCCTGCTGCCGGACTTTGCCTACCGCCCCTGGTCGCTGGAGCAAGAGCGGGTCGAGGCCCGCGCCATCAAGGAGCCCATCCCCGCCATCGACATCGGTCTGGTGTGGCGGCGCGGCTCGCGCCTTGACTGGGCCGCACGCGAGTTCATCGACATCGCCAGAGATCAGAGCCGGCTACGGGCCCGCCAGCACCTCCCCCGCTAGGACTGAGCCTGAACAGCCGTGACTCCGGCAAAAAAATCAGATTCATCCGCACTCGATATCGATTTTACAGATACCCACGCCGTTAAAAATTGAAATTCTCATTGCTCCCGGCTTCTCCTACGCTCATGGCTGGTTAACAGGATGTTAATGCCTACTGTGGCGCCGCCACGGTTGCCAATCATGCAAGGAGAGCAAGATGAAATTGACCCCTCTGACCCTGGCCCTGATCCCGGCGCTGCTGGCAAGCCAGGTCCAGGCTGCCCCCACCACCCTCGGCAAGGGTGAAGGCCAGCTCAACATCGTGGCCTGGGCCGGCTACGTGGAGCGCGGCGAGACCGACAAGAACTACGACTGGGTCACCGGCTTCGAGAAAGAGACCGGCTGCAAGGTCAACGTCAAGACGGCCGCCACCTCGGACGAGATGGTGGCGCTGATGAACGAGGGGGGCTTCGATCTGGTGACCGCCTCCGGCGACGCCAGCCTGCGCCTCATCGCCGGCGGCAAGGTGCAGGCACTCAACCTGGCGCTCATCCCGAGCTACGGCAAGATAGACCCCCGCCTGCAGAATGCCCCCTGGCACACGGTGGACGGCAAGCACTATGGCGTGCCCTACCAGTGGGGCGGCAACATCTTGATGTACAACACCAAGGTGTTCCCCAAGGCGCCCGACTCCTGGAACGTGGTGTTCGAGGAGCAGACCCTGCCGGACGGCAAGTCCAACAAGGGTCGGGTGCAGGCATTTGACGGCCCCATCCACATCGCCGATGCCGCCCTCTATCTGATGAGCCACCAGCCCGCGCTCGGCATCAAGGATCCCTATGAGCTGAACGAGGATCAGTACAAGGCCGCCCTCGACCTCCTGCGCCAGCAGCGCAAGCTGGTGGGACGCTACTGGCACGATGCCTTCGTCCAGATCGACGACTTCAAGAACGAGGGGGTAGTGGCCTCTGGCTCCTGGCCCTTCCAGGCCAATACCCTGATAGCCGACAAGCAGCCCATCGCCACTACCGTGCCCAAGGAAGGGGTCACCGGCTGGGCCGACACCAGCATGGTGCACAGCGAGGCCAAGAACCTCACCTGTGCCTACAAATGGCTGGAGCACTCCCTCAACAACAAGCTGCAGGGGGATCTCGCCTCCTGGTTCGGCTCCGTGCCCGTGGTGCCGGCCGCCTGCGAGGGCAATGCCCTGCTCGGGAAAGAGGGGTGCAAGACCAACGGCATCGACAACTTCGATCGGGTTCACTTCTGGCGTACCCCTGTCTCCCAGTGCAAGAGCCAGGGAACCTGCGTGCCGTATTACCGCTGGGTCTCGGACTATATCGCTATTCTGGGTGGCCGCTGATGCTGGTAGAACAAGGCCATATCCCAGCGGCAGGGAACCTGCGTGCCCTACTACCGCTGGGTCTCGGACTATATCGCCATCCTGGGTGGTCGCTGAGGTGCCTCAGTAAATGCCGATATGGGGCCGGACAGGAGTCCGGCCCGCTTCCCACACAGACAAGGACGCCCCATGAATGCCGTACAATTTGACCGGGTCAGCCGCCACTATGGCGAGGTGAAGGCGGTCGACGACATCTCCTTCCAGATCCCGTCCGGAGAATTTTTCACCCTGCTGGGGCCGAGCTGTTCCGGCAAGACCACCTGCCTGCGGATGATTGCGGGCTTCGAATACCCGAGCGAGGGGGAGATCCGGCTGTTCGGCGAGCCCTGCTCCACCGTGCCCCCCTACGATCGCAACCTCAATACCGTGTTTCAGGACTACGCCCTGTTTCCCAACATGGATGTGCGCGACAACATCGGCTATGGCCTGATGCTCAAGGGCGTCGCCAAGGCGGAGCGTTACCGCAAGGTGGACGAGATGCTGGAGCTGGTGCGTCTGCCCGGAGTCGGCAACCGCAAGCCGGGCCAGCTCTCCGGCGGCCAGCGCCAACGCATCGCCATCGCCCGGGCACTGATCAACCAGCCGCGCATCCTGCTGCTGGACGAACCGCTCGGGGCGCTCGACCTCAAGCTGCGCGAGCAGATGCAGCTCGAACTGAAAGCCTTGCAGCGCCAGCTCGGCATCACCTTCATCTTCGTCACCCACGATCAGCAGGAGGCGCTCTCCATGAGCGACCGGATCTGCATCTTCAATCAAGGCAAGATCGAGCAGATCGCCGCGCCGGATACCATCTACGACGCCCCCGCCACGCCCTTCGTCGCTCGCTTCATCGGCACCGTCAACCTGTTCGAGGGGGAGCAGGCCCGCCGTCTGTGCGGCGATGCTCACCAGATGATGGTGCGCCCGGAGCGGATCCGGCTCACCGAGGCCGGCACACCGGGCTGGTCCGGAGAAGTGCGCGAGGTGGAGTATCTCGGCCCCTTCGTGCGCTACCGGGTCGATCTCGGCGAGCAGCTCGAGCTTATCGTCAACCACCCCAACGAGGGCCAGGCCCGCCTGCCCCGTGGCGCCCGGGTCAGCCTCAGCTGGCCGGAGCAGGCGATCCATCACCTGCACACCGCCCCTCAGAGAGCTCAACCATGAGCGCCCCCCACAGTGCGAGCCTTGCCATGAGCCAACCCACTGCCCCCCTCTCCTATCGGCCGCTGCGGCGCCTTTCCACCCTGCTCTACGGGCGGCCGGGTCTGTTGCTGGCCGTCCTGCTCGGGCCGCCGCTGCTCTGGCTTGGCATCATCTATGTCGGCTCCCTGCTGATGCTGCTCTCCAACGCCTTCTTCGGGCTGGACGAGTTCAGCGGCCAGATCCGCCACGAACTGGGCCTACAGAACTTCGTCGCCCTGCTGCGGGCGGAGAATCTGGACGTGATCCTGCGCACCGTCGGCATGTCGCTGCTAGTGACTCTGGCCTGCGCCCTGCTCGGCTTTCCGGTGGCCTACTACATGGCGCGCTACACCAGCGGCAAGACCCGGGCCCTGTTCTACGTCGGCATCATGCTGCCGCTCTGGTCCAGCTATCTGGTGCGGGTCTACGCCTGGAAGCTGATCCTGGCCAAGGAGGGGGTCATCAGCTGGCTGGTAGATACTCTGGGACTGGACTGGCTGCTGGACGCCATCCTCTCGCTGCCGGTGATCGGCGGGCCGTCGCTGTCGTTCTCGCGCATCGGCACCTTCATCGTGTTCGTCTACGTCTGGCTGCCTTTCATGATCCTGCCCATCCAGGCGGCGGTGGAGCGGATCCCGCGCTCCCTGCTGGAAGCGAGCGGCGATCTCGGCGCCACCCCGGCCCAGACCTTTCGTACCCTGATCCTGCCGCTGGCCCTGCCCGGCGTGGTGGCGGGCTCCATCTTCACCTTCTCCCTGACGCTGGGGGACTACATCATCCCCGGCATCATAGGCAACTCAACCATGTACATAGGTCAGGTGGTCTACATGCAACAGGGCACGGCGGGCAACCTGCCCTTCGCTGCCGCCTTCTCGCTGGTGCCGATCCTCATCATCGCCATCTACCTGACCATCGCGAAACGCTTGGGGGCCTTCGATGCGCTCTAATACTTCCATGAAGCGGGACCATAGCAGCCAGCCCTCCGGCCTGCTCAAGTACGCGGCCATCGGCGGTCTCCTGTTCCTGCACTTTCCGATCCTGTTCATCTTCCTCTATGCCTTCACCAGCGAGAGCAAGAGCTACCAGTTCCCGCCGCCCGGGCTCACCCTCAAGTGGTTCGAGGTGACCCTCAACCGCCCCGACGTGTGGCGCGCCATCCAGCTGTCGCTGGAGGTAGCGGGGCTGGCGACGCTGGCCGCCATGGTGCTCGGCACCCTGGCGGCGGGGGCCATCGCCCGCAGCCGCTTCTTCGGTCAGGAGGTGGTGTCGCTGTTGCTGGTGCTGCCCATCGCCCTGCCTGGCATCGTCACCGGTATCGCGCTGCGCTCCGCCTACGGGGTGATGGAGATCCCCTTCAGCTTCTGGACCATCGTCATAGGTCACGCCACCTTCTGCGTGGTGGTGGTCTACAACAATGCCCTGGCGCGCTTTCGCCGCACCAACCAGAGCCTCATCGAGGCGTCGATGGATCTCGGTGCCGACGGCTTCCAGACCCTGCGCTACGTGATCCTGCCCAACCTCGCCACGGCGCTGCTGGCGGGGGGCATGCTGGCGTTTGCCCTCAGCTTTGACGAGGTGATCGTCACCACCTTCACCGCTGGCCAGCAGACCACGCTGCCGATCTGGATGTATCAGGAGCTGATCCGGCCACGGGACAGGCCGGTCACTAACGTGGTGGCGCTCATCATAGTGGCCTTCACCACCATTCCCATTCTGCTTGCCTACTACCTCACCCGCGACGGCCAGGACGTCGCCGGCAGTGGCAAATAACGACTCAACGCGTGCGCAAGGATGCAACCATGAAACTCTCTACCCAACTCTTGATCGACGGTCAGTTCGTCACCGGTGACGGCCAGGCCGAGCCCATCCTCAACCCGGCCACCGGCGAGCTGCTCGCCTCGGTGCCCGAAGCCTCGTTCGAACAGGTGAACCGGGCGGTGAACGGCGCCCAACGCGCCTTCGCCCAGTGGAGCCGCACCACCCCGGCCCAACGCAGCACCCTGCTGCTGCGCCTGGCCGATGCCATCGAACGCCACGCCGAGGAGTTTGCAGCGCTCGAATCCCTCAACTGCGGCAAGCCCTATCTGGCGGTGCTCAATGACGAGCTGCCCGCAGTGGTGGACTGCTTCCGTTTCTTCGCCGGCGCCGCCCGCTGCCTGCAGGGGCCACTGGCGGGGGAGTACATCGAGGGGCACACCAGCATGATCCGCCGCGACCCCATCGGGGTGGTGGGCAGTATCGCCCCCTGGAACTATCCGCTGATGATGGCGGCTTGGAAGATGGCCCCAGTGCTCGCCGCCGGCAATACGGTGGTGCTCAAGCCCTCCGAGCAGACCCCGCTCACCGCCCTGCGCCTGGCGGAGCTCGCCAGCGAGCTGTTCCCGCGCGGCGTCATCAACATCGTCTGCGGCCGGGGCGAGAGCGTGGGGGCACCGCTGGTGGAGCACCCGCTGGTGCGCATGGTGTCGCTCACCGGTGACATCGCCACTGGCCAGAAGATCCTGCAGAGCGCCGCCCGCACCATGAAGCGCACCCATCTGGAGCTTGGCGGCAAGGCGCCGGTCATCATCTTTGACGATGCGGACCTGGAGGCCGTGGTGGCCGGCATTCGCACCTTCGGCTTCTACAACGCCGGCCAGGATTGCACAGCCGCTTGCCGCATCTATGCCCAGGGCAAGATCTACGACAAGTTCGTCGCCGCCATGACTGAGGCGGTCGCCTCCATCAAGGTGGGCGGTCCGCGCGAGGAGGGGGTGGAGATGGGGCCGCTCATCTCGGACCGGCTGCGCAACCGGGTGGCCAGCTTCGTGGAACGGGCCCAGAGCAGCGGTCACGTGGAGGTGACGGCGGGGGGCAAGATCCGCCCAGGCAACGGCTTCTTCTTCGAGCCGACCCTGATCGCCCATGCCCGCCAGGAGGATGAAATCGTGCGCCGGGAGGTATTCGGCCCGGTGGTGTCGGTGACCCGCTTTGGCGACGCCGAGCAGGTGGTGCAGTGGGCCAACGACTCGGACTACGGCCTCGCCAGCTCGGTCTGGACCCGGGATCTGGGCCTTGCCAGCAAGGTGGCCAGCCACCTGCAGTACGGCTGCACCTGGATCAACACCCACTTCATGCTCACCTCCGAGATGCCCCACGGCGGCATGAAGATGTCCGGCTACGGCAAGGATCTCTCCCTCTACGCGCTGGAGGACTACACGGTACCGCGCCATATCATGGTCAAGCTCTAGGCTCCACTCCGTCTCCCTGAAAAAAAGATGGCCCCTTGGGGCCATCTTTTTTTGCATCAGGTCTGTGCATCCCTGCAGTGCACCAACGCAGCGTCATCATTCACCCGACCGCGACCCGCATCAACATCATGACAACCGCCACAGCCAGTGGTGATCCAGAATAAGCAGACCAAACAGCAGCATCAGGTGATAGATGGAGAAACGGAAGGTGCGCATCGCCTGGCCGGGCCGATCCCCGTACTTCAACAGCCAACCATGCCAGCAGAATCCGAGGTTCAACCCAAGGCTGCCGACCAGGTAGACAAGCCCCGACATGCCGATCAGATAGGGCAGCAGACAGACGAGCGTCAGGATCAGCAGATAGAGCAGGATGGCGGTCTTGGTGAAATCGGTGCCGTGGGTGACCGGCAGCATGGGAATGTCGGCACCGGCATAGTCATCGCGCCGGTGGATGGCCAAAGACCAGAAATGGGGCGGCGTCCAGGTAAAAATGATCATCACCAGCAGCCAGGGCTCGGCCGAAAGCTGCCCCGTGATGCTGGTCCAGCCCAAGAGCGGTGGCATGGCTCCCGCCAATCCACCGATGACGATATTCTGCGATGTGGCCCGCTTCAGCAGCAGGGTATAGACGACCGCATAGCCGAACAGGCTGGCCAGGGTTAGCCAGGCAGTCAGGGGATTCACGCCCCAATGGAGCAAAACAAACCCCGACAGTGCCAGACAGATCGCAAAATTCATCGCCTGCCCCGGCGTGATCCGTCCCGTGGCGACCGGGCGCCAGCGCGTTCTGCGCATCCGGGCATCAATGCCGTACTCCAGAGAATGGTTCATGGCCGCCGCCCCGGCAGCGAGCAGCCCAATCCCCGCCAGGCCCAGTATCATCTCGTCCAGAGAGGCGCGTGTCGGCTCGGCCAGCAGCATGCCCACCCAGGCGGTCAGGAGCAGCAGGGCGACCACCTTTGGTTTGGTCAACTGACAATAATCGTGCACCCGGCGGAGGGCGAAGCGCTGTACCCGCCCTCTCCCATTCATGTCCGGCTCCTGACCATCCCAGGGGATGGCAAGGGGTCGTGATGAGGCAAAGAGAGGCTCCCGCGCGCCAGCACACAACAGGCCAGCAGGTGGGCGGCCACCAGATTGTGTGCAAGGGCGTTGGCCAGCGGCAGGGCCAGATGGACGTTCGCCAATCCCAAGGCAATCTGCACGGTCAGCAGACCCAGCAACAACCAGCCAAACCCTCTCAAGGGGGGCCGCTGGCAGAGCAGCGCGAGGGCGAAAGCACCCACCAGCAAGGCCGTGGTCAGCGCTCCCAGGCGATGGGCGATGTGAATGGTCTGGCGCGCCTCCTTGCCCAGCACGCCGAACTCATAGCTGGCGTGCCCCAGAGGGAGATGAAAGGCTTGCGCCCAATTCAGCTCTGCCTGCCAGTTGCCCTGGCACAAGGGAAACTCCACACACGCCATGGCCGCATAGTTCGCCGACGTCCAGCCCCCCAGCGCGATCTGCAGCAGCAACACGCCACAGGCCATGCTGCCAAGCCAGGAAACGCCCTGGTGTACGGGCGGGGGTGAAGGGAAACCTGCCAATTCGGCCCGATAGAGCCATAGCAAGGTCAGGATGGCGAAGCCGCCCAGCAGATGAGTGGTCACCACCAGGGGATGCAGGGCCAGGGTCACCGTCCACATACCCAGTGCCGCCTGACCCGCAACCAGCACCAGCAAGATGAGCGAGAGGTGGCGCAGTCGGCCGCCTGTACGCCAGCCCAAGCCGGACAGGAGCACAATCACGCCTCCCAGCACCCCGGCCAAGTAGCGATGCACCATCTCGCTGCGCGCCTTGTGAGGAACAAGCGGGCTGGCCGGATAGCGCTGTGCCGCCAGTTCCGCATACTCGGCGCGGGGAATGGCCAGAGAACCATAGCAACCTGGCCAATCGGGGCAGGCCAGCCCGGCATCCGTCAACCGGGTATAAGCACCGAGCGCGATGACAAGAACGGCCAGCGCAATGGCCACGGAGGCCAGCCTCTTGTGCATCTTCATATGCCGCCTCGTTGACCGTGCTGTAGCGTCCCATGTCGGCTGCATCGTCACTGCACCCCACGCTGATACTTGAGCAGTTGCTGCAGATCCGACAGTACCGCCTTGCCAAGCAACGGCCAGGTCGTCGTGCTGCCGGGCACCTCGTAACGCAAGATGACCAGCCCGCGGTCGTCCACCAGCAGTATATCCCCCTCCCTCATTTCACTGTTTGTCTCGTGAGGTGGCGTCAACTGGACCAGCTCCAGCTTGTCCAGGTTGCGGCCAAGTGCGGCCTGGATGCGCGCCATCAGCACAGGGACCTGCCGGCATTGTCCCTCGCAGCGAGGGGCCACCAGATAGACCAGTCGCCATTGGTGCTGATGGGCAGGAAGCGGTTGCAACAGGTAGATCTCCTGGTGCAGCCAGTGCCCCTTGCTGCGCGTGCCGGGTTCATACCAGCCCTGGTGAAGAGTCAGAGCCGCCAGCACCACAGGCAGCAGGATCACCGCAGCAAAGAGCGCTGGCACCCGCCAGCGTCGCCATCCACTCATGGGGAGCACCTCCTTGTCAGCATGACCCCCCCTGACAGAACCACCAGCGCCAAGCCGAGCCATTGCACCGCATAGGCCCGGTGTTTTTCAGGAGGCATGACATTGTGCTGGTAGTGATAGAGGAATGGGGTTCGTCTTTGATAGAACACGGCGTCTGCAAGCGGGGCTCCGATTGCCTGTCGCAGGGTCTCGACCCTGATGGATTGCAGCCGGTTCGGGTAGGGGCCTGGTTCTATGTTCTGTCCCAACAGGAAGCCGCCGGGAGCCATGCGCAGAACACCTTCAAGGGTCATTGCGGCGGGGATGGCGGGATTGGGCAATTGCGACCTGTCGGATGGTGCGGGCACCCATCCCAGGTTGACCAGCAACAGTGAGGATCCCCCCTCTGCGCGTACCGGGATGAGCACGTCATAGCCAACCTCCCCGTTGACGATCTGGTTGTCCAGCAACCAGACATAAGGGCTGACCCACTCGGCTTTCCCTTGCAGAGGCTGGCCATCCAGTGACTCCGGGTGTTGCCAGTCGGTCTGGGCCAATGTCCTTGGCCCGGCCTGCTGCATCTTTGCCATCTGCGCCAGCCAGGCCGTTTTTTCCATTCCGCGCTGCCACTGCCAGAACGCCAGCTTGCACAAACCGGCCGTCACCACCAGAGTGAACAACAAGACGAACCAGCGTCTGTGATGCCATGGTCGTCGCTTGTCTCGTGCAGCCGAATCGCGCATATCGAGGAGGATCCCAAGATGTTGATCAAGGTCGTTCTGGTACTCATGCTGCTGCTCATCATCGGCCAGCTGTTTCACGCCCTCTGGCTGATGCTCAGTCCAGGCAATACGCAAAAGATGTCGGTACCTCTGGGCCGGCGCGTCTTCTTCTCCCTGCTGGTGGTCATCATGCTGCTGCTCTCTCTCGCGATGGGCTGGCTGGACCCCAACCCGCGCCCCTACTGAGCACGGCATCAAAGCAGGTAGACAAAGACGAACAGACAGAGCCAGACCACATCGACGAAGTGCCAATACCAGGCCGCAGCCTGGAAAGCGAAATGACGCTGTGGGGTGAAATGATCCCTCAACATGATGCGCAGCCAGATGATGGTCAGGAAAAGGGTGCCCAGCAGCACGTGCAGTCCATGGAACCCGGTCAGAATGAAGAAGGTATTGCCATAGATGCCGGAATCCAGCCGCAGCCCGAGATCCCGATAGGCATGCAGATACTCATAACCTTGAAACCACAGGAATGTCAGCCCGAGCACCACGGTGGCCAGCAACATCCCCTTGAGCCGCATCCGTCTGCCGTTTTCCAGACTCATGTGTGCAAACAGCAGGGTCACGGAGGATCCGAGCAGGATCAAGGTATTGATAAGGGGGATCCCCTGCCAGGGCATGGCCTGGGTCGTGGCCCCGCCGGGCGTCTTGAGCAGGGGCCAGTGAGCGGTGAAATCCGGCCACAGCAGCTGGCCCGTCATCACCCTGTGGCCCGCACCATCCAGCCAGGGCACCGCAAGCTGGCGGGCATAGAACAGCACTCCGAAAAAAGCCAGAAAGAACATCACTTCGGAGAAGATGAACCAGACCATGCCCTGCCTGAAGGATCTGTCCATCTGGGCGCTGTAAAGTCCGGTCATGGACTCCCGGATGATGTGACGGAACCAGCCAAACAACATGAATGCCAGCAGCGCGACACCGGCCATCATCAGATACCGGCCGAAACCGGTCTGCCCACTCGCCACTTCATTGACCAGATGCCCCGCCCCCAACGCCAGGAAAAACAGTGCAATGGCACCAATGATGGGCCAGCGACTCTGGTCCGGGACATAATAGGTCTGGTTCACCTTGGCCATGGTCATTTCCTCTGTGCGAGTGCCGGTGCCGGTGCAGGTACGGACTCCGTGATGTCATAGAGCGAGTAGGAAAGCGTGATGGTATTGATGCTGTCCGGTAGTGCCGGATCGATATAGAACTTGAGCGGCATCAGCTTGCTCTGCCCTGCCCTCAGCTCCTGGCGATTGAAACAGAAACACTCCACTTTCTTCAGATAGGCTGCGGCGGGACCGGGAGAGACCGACGGGACCGCCTGACCCACCATGGTCCGCTCCGTGGGATTGAACACCCGAAAGTTGACCATCTTCACCTCCCCCGGCCGCACCGACAGCCGAGCCGTCTCACCGCTGAACTCCCACGGCATCCGGGTATCCGCATGAGCAAGAAACTCGATCTGGATGCTCCGCTTGCTGTCGATCACCGCCCGCTCCGTACTGGCCGCTTGATCAGACGTCTTGCCATTGAGGCCGGTGATCCGGCAGAAGACGTCATAAAGCGGCACCAGCGCAAAGGCAAAACCAAACATGACGAGCACGACCAGAGCCAGTTTTCTGAGCAAGGGGGCATGACTGACCTGGGTCATATGACCTCCCTAACGCTCTTCCGACCGGATATCCGGTGGAGTCTGGAAACTGTGATAGGGAGGGGGAGAAGAGAGCGTCCATTCCAGCCCCTCGGCCCCCTCCCATACCCGATCGCTCGCCTTGGCTCCGCCTCTGATGCATTTGATCACACCCCAGACAAACAGCAGCTGGGACAGGCCGAAGGCAAAGCCCCCCAGGCTGATCAGCATGTTGAAGTCCGCAAATTGCAGGGCGTAATCGGGAATGCGGCGAGGCATGCCCGCCAGCCCGACAAAATGCATGGGGAAAAACAGCACATTGACCGAGACGAGCGAACACCAGAAGTGCCATTGGCCGAGCCGCTCGTCATACATGTGCCCCGTCCATTTCGGCAACCAGTAGTAGGCCGCAGCCAGGATCGAGAAGACGGCACCGGTCACCAGCACATAGTGGAAATGGGCCACTACGAAATAGGTGTCGTGATACTGAAAATCAGCCGGCGTCATGGCCAGCATCAGCCCGGAGAAACCGCCAATGGTGAACAGGGTGATGAAGGCGATGGCAAACAGCATGGGGGTCTCGAATGTCAGAGAACCACGCCACATGGTGGCAAGCCAGTTGAATACCTTTACCCCTGTCGGCACAGCGATCAGCATGGTGGTATACATGAAGAACAGCTCCGCCACCACGGGCAATCCGGTGGTGAACATGTGGTGCGCCCAGACCATGAAGGAGAGCAAGGCGATGCTGCTGGTGGCATAGACCATGGAGCGATAACCGAACAGCTTCTTGCGGGAGAAGGTCGGAATGATGCTGGAGACGATGCCGAAAGCCGGCAATATCATGATGTAGACTTCCGGGTGCCCGAAGAACCAGAAAATGTGCTGAAACAGGACAGGATCCCCCCCACCGGCCGCATCGAAGAAACTGGTCCCGAAATACTTGTCCGTCAGCACCATGGTCACCGCAGCCGCCAGCACCGGCATGACAGCGATGAGCAGAAACGCCGTGATGAGCCAGGTCCAGACAAACAGCGGCATCTGCATCCAACCCATGCCCGGCGCCCGCAGGTTGAAGATGGTCACGATGACGTTGATGGCCCCCATGATGGAGGAGATCCCCATGATGTGAATGGCAAAGACGAACAGGGCCGTGCTGTTGCCGCTGTACTGGGTGGACAGGGGGGCATAGAAGGTCCAGCCAGAACTGGGGCCGCCTCCCTCCATAAACAGGCTCGACAGGAGGATGAGGAAAGCAAACGGCAGGATCCAGAAGCTCCAGTTGTTCATGCGGGGCAACGCCATGTCAGGGGCCCCAATCATGATGGGGATCAGCCAGTTGGCGAGGCCGGTGAAGGCGGGCATGACGGCACCAAAGACCATGATAAGGCCGTGTACCGTGGTCATCTGGTTGAAAAACAGGGGTTCCACCAGTTGCAGTCCGGGCTGGAACAGTTCTGCCCGGATCACCATGGCCATGGCGCCACCGGTAAAGAACATGGTGAGAGCAAAGCACAGATACAGGGTACCGATGTCCTTGTGATTGGTGGTGTAGAGCCAGCGCCTCAGACCGGCCGCTGGCTGGTGGACATGTTCGCTGTGCGGGGTATCCGTGATTCCATCACTCATGCCGACGCCTCACTTGTCCTTGTCCGGATTGGCCGGGTTGAGAAGGGACTGCACCTCAGCTGGCTGCACAAGGTCACCGGTCTTGTTATCCCAGGCATTGCGCTCATAGGTGATGACGGCGGCCAGTTCCTGCGCCGTCAACTGTTTGCCAAAAGGTTGCATCGCCGTGCCGCTCTTGCCATGCAGGACGATGTCCAGATGCTGGGCCCGATGGTCCGCCTGTGTGGTCACCTTGCTGCCATTGAGCGCCGGGAAGATGCCCGGCAATCCGGTACCCGCGGGCTGATGACAGGCCGCACAGTGCCCCAGATAGACTTTCTCCCCCTGCGCCATGGCTTGTGGCAACGTCATGGTCTCCGCTGCCTGCGCCTGTTGCTGTGCCTTGGCAGTTGCCTGCTCGTCTCCCTTTCTGGCAATCCACTTCTCGAACTCCTCTGCGGATTTGGCCACCACAACCACGGGCATGAAACCGTGATCTTTCCCGCACAGCTCGGCGCACTGCCCACGATAGGTGCCCGGCTTGTCGATCCGGGTCCAGGACTCGTTGATGTAGCCAGGATTGGCATCTTTTTTCACGGCGAAGGCGGGAACCCACCAGGAGTGAATGACATCGTCCGAGGTCATCAGGAAACGGATCTTCTTGCCGACCGGCAATACCAGAGGGTTATCCACCTCCAGCAGATAATTGCCGCCCTTGGGGGCATCACCGGAGATCTGCTGTTTGCTGGTCGCCAGCAGGGAATAAAACGCCACCGGATACTCGAGGTATTTGTAATGCCATTTCCATTGCGAGCCCGTGACGAGGACGGTGAGATCGGCCTTGGAGGTATCCTCCATCTTCAACAGGGTCGAGGTTGCCGGTGCCGCCATCGCGATCAGTATCAACACGGGGATGGCCGTCCACAGCAACTCGATGCGGGTGCTTTCGTGAAACTGGGCGGCTTTGGCACCGCGCGATTTTCGATGGTGCACGATGGACCAGAACATGATGCCGAAGACGAGCAGACCGATGACGCAACAGATATAGAAAATCGTCATGTGCAGGTCATAGACCTGCTGGCTGATGGCGGTCGCCCCACGCGTCATGTTGAACCGGATCTCATTGGCAAAGGCGCTGCTGCTGATGAACCACATCATCATTCCGGCACCTGCCTGAGCTGCATCGTTTCTCACATTGCACTCCCTGTGCACGTTGGAGAAGATGGCCTGCATTCAATACGCCCAACGCTAACCATCTGAAAATAATGCATTTATTAAAATTCATTTCATATTCAAGTATTAGTCCATATTCAGAAAAAACCAAAATGCAGACAGCCCTGACCAGGCTCATCAGAGCAGTGGCAATGGGCAAAACGCGAGCAGGGAAGAAGGAGAAACGGGTCCCGGGGTGGCCGCGCCTTGAACGGGGAGAGCTTCAGCCATGGTGAGTCGAATCGATGTGCAGAACCCGGGAGGGGCCATTGGTTCCTCCTGGGCTCCGTGGTTTTCTGCCGTGCCAGAGGTGGGGTCAGCCCGCTGGGGCTTGCTGAGCCAGCAGTCTGGCCAGCAGGGAGCGCAATGCTTTTATCAGGGCGGGTTTGCCCGCGACACCCTGTCGGGCAGCCAGCTCGGACCAGGACGCATATTGCCAGATGGTGGCGATCAGCAACCGTCGTTCATCCTGACTCAACCCGTCCAGCATCATCACTCGCCGGAGCAGCCAGCGTTGCAGTGTCGCCTGGCACAATTCGAATGGCTTGTGATGGTGGGCAAAACAATCGAGTTCCCGATGCTCGAATTCATCCAGATCCGGCACATGAGTGACAGGTCCGCCTCTGAGGGATAGCCAGACCAGTTCGGTATCCAGCCTCTTGAGTTCACCCGCCAGCAGGGCCGGCAACTGGCTCATGAAACGCTGTCGCCATTGCGCCAGCTCGGCGTGATATTCCGATTGCAACGGCATCAGCAGCAAAGCTGCATGACTGCCGCTGGCCGCATCGCGCTGCAGACCAAGACGCAGCACCTTCAATCCCGCCTTGAGCCAGAATGGCAGCAGATCTGGACTGGCGGAGAAGGCAGATCCCAGATAATCGACCCCTAATACCCGATAATGTGATACCAGCTTGTCCAGCAACCAAGACCCCAGCCCGAGACGATGAAGGGCAGGATGGATGGCGATGCGCATCACCCTGGCATAAGAGCGCTCCCCCGCCGTCACGAAACCGGCGTGGGCCAGCAGCGACTGGGGCAGCAGATGTCCACGAGGGCGCCTTCGTCCGGCCCAGATCGCGTGCGCCAGATCAGGGGGGATATTGCCCTCCCGCGCGACCAGCGCCACCCCGAGCAACTCCTGTCCCTGCTCCATCAGATGAATGTCGAGATCCGGCCCCTCCAGCAAATACCGCAGATCACTGGGGCTGGTCTGGTAGTGAGCCAGTACGAGCAGGCCGAACACCCGATTGAGCAGCGCGTCATCACGGGCCAGCTCATCTTGTCCGACCAGGCGCCAGGTCGGTGATGTCGGGGGATGAGGTGCCGATATGTCGGTATTCAGACCAAGGAGCCGGAAGATCAGAGGCTCCAGCGGATCGCTCAGGCTCCAGCGAATGGGCTCCACCAGGTGCAGCTCCTGCCAATCCGGGGTTTGCTCATCGAGTACCTTCTTGAAGCGCAGATGAAAGCCGCGCCCCGTCCCCTCATAGCCGTGCTCCGTTGTAGCGAAGACAATGCGACTGTGACGGGCCAGCATGGCTTCCAGCAGCGGGGTCGGGATGGCGGCGGCCTCATCCACCAGCAACAGATCCGCCAGCACATCTCCTTGAGCCACCCGATCAGGGGACACATAGCTCAGACCGGCCAGCCGCTCAGGCATCTCTCCCAGCGCGCGCTCTGCATGGGCAAAAAGTGTCGCCACTGTAGCGTGGGAAGGGGCCGTCACCGCTATCGCCAAGGCCGGATCCCGACTCAGCAAGTCGGCGCTCGCCAGCCCCAGCACGGCGCTCTTGCCACGACCGCGATCGGCGCTCAGCACCAGGGGGCGGCGGCGATGGCCGTGCAACACGTTGTGGATGGCGGGCAGCGCACGGGCCTGATCCGCGCTCAGCGGTCGGCTCCCGTCGAGAGGCTGCCAGGTAATATCACAAGAGGCAGGCGTCAGATCTCGCGCCGGATCTTCTGCCAGCAACCGTACCAGACGGGAGATGAAACCCTGCCCGGCACGATCGGCCTCCTCTGGCTGGGCGACCAGCCTCTGACGATCAGGGTCTGGGTAGGTCGGCCATACCTCCCGCGGCGGGGTCAGCAGAAGCAAGAGCCCCCCAGCCCTCAATGTCCCCGCCAAGGCACCGAATGCATCGGGGTGAAAACCGCTGAAGGCATTGAATACCAAGGTGTCGCACTCCTGACCGAGCCGTTGAAGCGCCTTGGCGGCAGGCTGCGGAGCATGACGCTCAGGACCCTGCCCCAGCCAGAACACCTCTCCCCACAGCAAGGATTCGGCACGAACGATGCAGTCATCCTCCTCCCCTTCCAGCCAGATCAGACGCCGCTCGCCGGCATGAGCGATAGCGTGGCGCAAGGCGAGCAGCTCAGCTGACATCATGGAGCTGGGCTGGCGTCTGGCTTCACGCGGGGTTCAAACATGCGCTCCCCCATCTGGTCGATGAAGGTATGGGCCTTTTGCACCATGAAGCGCTCGGCATCCGCCGGGTTGGCAAAGAGATCGGAGCGGATGAAGCGATGGGTCTGTAATTGCCCGTCGATCTCCCTGGTGATGCGACCGGCCAGCCTGTATTGCCCCCCTTCCGCCATGGGCTCGGGGTAGATGAGATAGCCCATGTATTCGATGGGCTCAACCTCGGGGCTCTGGGCGATCTCTCCCTTGAACAGGGCATTGAATAGTTTTTTGAACATGTTCGCATCCTCTCTGATGCAGGCATTCTCCCCAAGGGTGGAATCACTGGCAAGCACGGGATCTTATTACCATTCGTTCTTTGCACTACGAACCATTCTCATTTAGATTTCATCTCATTCCAGCATGAGGTCCAGATTATGTACGTGTGTTTGTGCCGCGGCATCACAGATAACCAGATCCGCAAGGCGGTACAGGCAGGCAAGACTGAATTCCGACAGTTGAAACAGTCGCTGGAAGTCGGTACTCAATGTGGTAAATGTGTGCGCATGGCGATGGAGATCATCGCTACCGAAATCGACAAGATGGAGTCAGAGCAGGCACCGCTCTATTACGAAGTGGCGTAAAACCGCCGACTTCTCGTCTTCATCTCTCCTTCTGCCCTCCAGGGGACGACTTTACCCATCACGTTATGGTCATGTTTCTGGACTAAGCTCTAGTGATCGTTGCCTAGGCTCGAAAACGAGGAGTAATGTCGATGAAAGGAGATCCCAAAATCATTGCCCACCTCAACAAGGTGCTGGCCAATGAGCTGGTTGCCATCAACCAATACTTCCTGCATGCCCGCATCTATGATGACTGGGGCCTCAAGGGGCTCGGGCACAAGGAGTATCACGAATCCATCGATGAGATGAAACATGCCGACGAGCTGGTCAAGCGGGTGCTGTTTCTGGAAGGGCTGCCCAACTTGCAGGATCTGGGCAAGCTGCGCATCGGTGAGACGGTGGAAGAGATGTTGCGCTGTGACTTGTCTCTGGAGATGGACGCCATCCCCGACCTGAAAGTCGCCATCACCTATGCCGAGTCTGTGCAGGACTACGTCAGCCGCGACCTGTTCCAGGAGATCCTGGAAGATGAAGAGGAGCATGTGGACTGGCTGGAAACCCAGCTCGATCTCATCGCCCGTATCGGTCTGGAAAACTACCAGCAATCCCAGCTCCATGCCGAGTCATCCTGAATCGCGATGACATCAAGAGACAATCCCAACCCGCCCAGGCGGGTTTTTTCATGGCGACAGCGGCAGAGATCTTGCCCAACGATACGGTAGCCAACCTGGCTGCTGACAATGCAGGCCAGAGGATGGCAGGATGGCAGGCGCCGGATTGAACCACCTCCGGGATCACAGTTACGATGCATGGGGCAGCGGCAGGCGCCGCTTTCGATTAGGATACGACCCCATTCCCATCATTTTGCTACGGATGACCTCCATGGAACTGATTGCACGCGAGATGGCGCCCCACAAACGGGTTGCCCTGGTGGCTCACGACAACATGAAAGCCCCTCTGCTGAACTGGGTGCTGCGCCGCAAGGAGGAGCTCAAGCTCCACCATCTCTATGCGACCGGCACCACGGGCACCCTGCTCGGCAAGAAGGCGCAGCTGCCCATTACCTGCCTCTTCTCCGGCCCCATGGGAGGGGATCAGCAGCTCGGCGCCCTCATCGCCGAAGGGAAGATAGACGTGATGATCTTCTTCTGGGATCCCCTCAATCCCGCCGCCCACGATCCTGACGTCAAGGCCCTGCTGCGCCTCGCGGCCGTCTGGAACATCCCGGTCGCCACCAACGAGGCGACGGCGGACTTCATCATGGACAGCCCGCACATGCAGCAGGCATTCAGCGTCCAGGTGCCCGACTACGCCGGCTACCTCAAGGCCAGAACCGAATAAGCAACGCCAGACAGCAAAGAGCCGGAACAGATGTCCGGCTCTTTTCTTTCATGGGGGGAGAAGGTCAGCGCTGGAGGCTTTTCTGCGCGAATTTGGGCCTGGCATTCATGATCTGCTCCACCTGCTCGTCGCTCATCTTGCCCCGCGACAGTCCCAGAACCTTGTAGGTCAGCAGAGGGCGCGCCGGCAGGGCGATCATCAGGGCACGGATCTGGTTCTCGTCCTCCTTCTCTCGCGCCGGCTTGCCGTAGGCGTAGGTGAGCACGCCGGCATCCATCAGGTTTTTGACGGCGGGTTCGGTGATCGGCAGGTTTATGACGCTTTTCCGTTGCAGTACGAACTCCCGCAGCACCGCCTTCTCGTTGAAGTCGAGGAAGCCAATCATCTGGGCCAGTTGATCCTGCTGGCGGCGGGACTGCCACTCGTCACAGGCCCACTCCCAGGCGATCAGGAAGCCCTGACTGCAGAAATAGGAGATGGCGATCAACATGCCGACCCCAAGCCAGGCCGCATGAGCCGTGGCCCACTGGCTCACGGCGCCTTTCATCAATCCGGCCGGAAACAGCAGGATGATGCTGCAGCAGAGCAGCAGCCAGACCATCAGCCAGTTGAGGCGATTAAGCTGGTAAAAATGTTGGATCCACCGTTTCATCGTTCACCCTTCCCAAGTCAATGTGGACAGTAGCCAACTCATAGCAATCGCTGTGCCAGCACAAGGATCCCCGTAAAAAGATCAGGATCCCGGACGGGAGAGTCGAGGGGTTGTCACATCCTTTTACAACTTGTCGCGCGGATCATCCCCTGTTGGCCTTGCCCCTCACCGAGCCACTTGGTAAAAAGCCCGCACTGTCACTGGGGAGTAGCAACCCGCCCGAAATCCGGGCAGGGCCCATGTCAACACTCTTGGATCCACAGATCCATGGCATGGGCGGCGATAGCACCTATCGTCCTGCAAGACCTTTGGCCTCGATATGCACGCCAGCCGGGCGAGCCGTATCGGGTCCATCGGTTGTTCTGCTCGCCTGGCGGTTACTCATCATGCTGATCACCCTGCTGTTATTTCTGATCTCTGCCATCACCATCTATCTGACCTGCGAATACTTCGTCAACGGCATCGAATGGACCGGCCATCATTTCAAACTGTCCCAAAGTGCAACCGGTTCTCTGCTGGCTGCCCTCGGCACGGCCCTGCCCGAATGCATCGTCACCCTGACCGCGCTGCTGATGGGGGATGCCCCCGCCCAGCAGCTGATAGGCATAGGTGCGGCCCTCGGCGGCCCGCTGGTGCTGGCTACCATAGGCTATGCTGCCGTCGGCGTGACCCTGCTGCTGTGCATGAGCCGGGAGCACAGAGCCATCAATGGCGAGGTGCAGCGGGAGATAGGCCGCGATCAGGCCTGGTTTGCCGGCATCTTCCTGTTGGCCGTGCTGCTTGGCATGGTGGCCTTCACCGGTAAAACCTGGCTGGCCCCCCTGTTCGTGCTGATGTACCTCCTCTATGTGCGACGTGAGCTGAAACAGACCGACAGCCACGATGCGGAATTGCCCTCCCCCCTCAAGCTGGATCCGCACGCCAGGATCCCGGCGCTCGGCAAGGTGCTGCTGCAAACCCTGGTGGCGCTCGGTGTGGTGGCGCTGGCGGCCCAGCTGTTCGTTCACCAGCTGGAGAACATGGGCGAGCTGTTCGGCCTCTCGCCGGTAGTGGCCGCCCTGTTGCTGAGCCCGGTGGCCACCGAAATGCCCGAGCTGATGAACGTGCTCATCTGGGTGCGGCAGGGCAAACACCGGCTGGCACTGGCCAATATCTCGGGGGCCATGATGATCCAGGGCACCATTCCCAAGGCGTTCTGCCTGCTGTTCACCCCCTGGCTGCTGGATAGCACCATGATGGCCTCCTCCCTGGTGACGCTGCTGGCAGTCGCGCTGCTGTGGAGGGGGTTCAGTCGGGAGCGGATGACGGCGGGCAGGCTCGCCCTGGTGGGGCTGGTTTACCTGAGTTTCTGCGGCTGGCTGATGATGAGCTGAGGGCCGGCCTCTGCCTCTGGCGCAACAAGAAAGGGCAGGATCCCATCCTGCCCTTCATCTCACGGGGTAGTGTCAATCAGACCGAGCCGAGGTCTTAGAACTGCTGGAACCAGCGCTGGATCTGGGCCGGATCCTTGCTCTGGGTCAGGGCGAGCATCAGCAGCACCCGCGCTTTCTGCGGGTTGAGGGTCTCGGCGGCGACGAAGCCGTACTTGCTCGCCTTGGCCAGGGTGTCGAACAGGGTGTGGTAGAGGTTGCCGTTGCCCACCCCGGCACTGACGATGCCGTCAAACTTGGCATCCACCAGGGCCTTGGCCGGCAGGTCCGAGGCGTTGGCGTAGCTGTAGACGATGCCGACCTGGGGCAACTTGTCGAGCTTGCTCACGTCGAACGGGGTCTTGCTGGTGTGCTGGCGGGCCGGGCTGCGCTGGTAGTCGATCTTGCCGTTGTGGATGTAGCCGAGCGGGCCGAAGTTGGGGGAGGCGAAGGTCTGCACTCCTGTGGTGTTGGTCTTGGTGACGTCGCGGGCATCCAGCACGGTGTCGTTCATCGCCACCATGACGCCACGCCCCTTGGAGGCGGGGTCAGAGGCAGTCACCACGGCGTTGTAGAGGTTCATGGGGCCGTCGGCGCTCATGGCGGTGGAGGGGCGCATGGCGCCCACCAGCACCACCGGCTTGTCGCTCTTGACGGTCAGATTGAGGAAGTAGGCGGTCTCCTCCATGGTGTCGGTGCCGTGGGTGATGACGATGCCGTCCACGTCATCCCTGGCCAGCAGCGCGTTGACCCGCTTGGCGAGCGTGAGCCACACCTCGTCGTTCATGTCCTGGGAGCCGATCTTGACCACCTGCTCACCCTGCACGTCGGCCACGTTTTTCATCTCGGGCACGGCGGCGATCAGCGTCTCGATGGCCACCTTGCCGGCCTCGTAGTTGGACTGTGTGGCAGACTGGCCCGCCCCGGCGATGGTGCCGCCGGTGGCTAGAATGTGCACGCTGGGCAGCGCCATGGCCATGGGGGAGAAGGTCAGGCCGAGTACGGCGGCGATCAGGGTCTTGCGAATGGGAAGGGTCATGCTGCAATCCTTTTGGATGAGGGAATTGCAGCATTTTTATTCTTTTTAAATGGGATTTAAGTGATCATTCCCACCAATAAAAAGAAGTAAACAGAATATTAGTCTGATTTATACCAATTAAGTGATAATTCACTCTGCCTGAAAGCCTCTCGCCTCGATCAGGGCGATCAACTCGGCTTTGCTCAGCTCGCTCTCGATGACGGCCTTGCGGCTGGCAAAGTCGACCGTGGCGGTGCGAACTGACGGCTGAGCCATCAGGGCCTTTTGCAGGCTGGCAGCGCAACCGCCGCAGGACATGCCGGTAACGGTGAGTTCGATGGTCATGGGCTCTCTCCTCTGTCGATGTGACATCAGCCTAAAGCTGCCGCCTCCGGCAAGGTCAAGGGTGAATGCCGATCCCGTCAACCCCGGGTCGTGCATCATGGCGGCGCCCCATCACCCCATCAGTCCCAGGTAGTTCATCAGGGCGGCCCCCAGGCTGGTGGTGACGAGCGAGCCCAGGGTGGTGGTGGCGATGATGTTGGCCGCGAGGGCACTGTCACCGCCCATGGCGCGGGTCATCACATAGCTGGCGGCGGCGGTGGGGGTTGAGCTGATGAGAAACAGGATGCCGAGGGCCTGCGGGCTGAAGCCGAGCGCCCAGGCCCCCAGCACCAGCAGCACGGGGATGCAGCACAACCGGTTGACCATGGCCCAGCCGGTCAGCATGGCGCCGCCGCGCAGGGCCTTGAGGTTGAGGCTGGCGCCGGTGCACAGCAGGGCCAGCGGCAGGGTCATGTTGGCGAAATAGTTGCCCGTGGTGATGACCAGCTGGGGCAGTTCGATGCCGAGCAGACCGAAGGGCAGGGCCGCCAGAATGGCGATGATGAGGGGGTTTTTGACGATCCCCTTGAGTATGGGGGCGAGCCCCTTTCCGCCCCCCAGGCTGCGGGTCAGGGTGATCACAGCGAGCACGTTGTAGAGCACTGTGATGGAGCCCACCAGCAGGGCGGCGGCCCCTATCCCCTCCGGGCCGTAGGCGTTTTGCACATAGGCCAGCCCCATGATCCCCATGTTGCCGCGAAAGCTGCCCTGCACGAAGATGCCCCGCAATTTCTGCTCGCTGATGAAACGGGCCGCCAGCACCTCCAGCACCAGGAAACCGGCGAGGGTACCGAGCAGGCCATAGAGGATGAGCCAGGGGCTCGGCATGGTGGAAAAATCGGTACGCACCATGCTCAGGAACAAGAGAGCTGGCAGGGTGACCTGGAACACCAGACGGGAGGCGGACTCGACGAAGCTGTCGGGCAAGAGACCCAGCCGCTTGAGCCAGATGCCGAGTACCAGCACCAGACAGATGGGGCCCGTGATGGAGAGAGAGAAGTGCAGACTTGCCAACAGATACATGATGCGCGTCCTGTGCAACGGCGAAGAAAGTCGCCTGGGAAAGGGCATTCTAACGCCATGGGCTTGTATTCACAGGAGTTAATCACAACAATGTCTGCATCCCGATTGCCGCCCTCCCCTGTCACGGATCCCCCATGGAAAAGAAACTGACCATCCTCGATATCGCTCGCCTCAGCGGGGTCGGCAAGTCGACCGTCTCCCGGGTGCTCAATCAGGATCCCAAGGTCAATGCCCAGACCAGGGCCAGGGTCGAATCGGTGATCGCCCAGCACGGTTTCGTCCCGAGCAAATCGGCGCGGGCCATGCGCAGCCAGAGCCAGCAGGTGGTCGGCATCGTGGTGTCGCGCCTCGACTCCAGCTCCGAGAACCAGGCGGTGCGCGGCATGCTGGAGACCCTCTACCAGCGTGGCTACGACGCTGTGCTGATGGAGAGCAAGTTCTCCCCCGCCAAGGTGAGCGAGCACCTGGCGGTGCTGGAGCGGCGCGGGGTGGACGGCATCATCCTGTTTGCCTTCAACGATCTGGACTATGCCGCCATGGCGTCGCTCAGGGAGAAACTGGTGCTGATGGCCCGCGAGCGCCCCGGCTTCTCGTCGGTCTGCTTCGACGATGACGGGGCGGTGCGCGCCGTGCTCGCCCACCTCGGGGAGCGTGGCCTGACCGAGGTCGCCTATCTCGGGGTGGAGCGCAGCGATCTCACCACTGGGCTGCGTCGGCATCAGGCTTACCTCGACTACTGTCGGGAACAGGGGCGCACGCCCCGCAGCGCCCTCGGGGATCTCGGTCTGCAAAGCGGCTATCGGCTCGCGGCCGAGCTGCTCACCCCCACCACCCAGGCCATGGTCTGCGCCAGCGACACCCTGGCCATCGGCGCCGCCAAATACCTGCAGGAGCAGGGTCGCACCGACATCCTGGTGAGCGGCCTTGGCAGCAATCCCATGCTGACTTTCCTCTTTGCCAACACCCTCAGCCTGGATTTCGGCTACAAGGACGCCGGCATCCTGGCCGCCAGACAGCTGCTCGACCAGATTGAAGAGGGGCAGCCCCCCAGAGCAACCATCGCCCCCTGTCAGCCCCTGTAGTCTATCTTTTCCTCCATTCCCGGCGTTTTGCGCTTTTTGTGACCAGCGCCACGAATTGGGAACGTTCCCATTGCCGATGCCAACCACTGGCTTCATGCTGATTGGGAACGATACCAATAAACGGGCGGTCCTTGGCCAGCCGGTAAAGACACGACCATTATTCATGGAGTCACAGAGGGAAGGCTCATGTCAAAAGTCAACACACAGCATCTGGCGCAGCTGATCGAGCGGATCGGCGGCAAAGAGAACATCACCACTGTCAGCCACTGCCTGACCCGGCTCAGGTTCGTGCTGGCCGATCCGGCCAAGGCCGACCCCAAGGCCATCGAGACCATCCCTTCGGTGAAGGGAAGCTTCACCCAGGGCGGCCAGTTCCAGGTGGTGATCGGCAACGAGGTGGATCAGTGGTACAAGGCGCTCACCCAGGAGATCGGCGTGAGCGGTGGCAGCAAGGAGGCCGCCAAGCAGGCCGCCCGCCACAACATGAACCCGTTGGAGCGCGGCATCTCCCACCTGGCCGAGATCTTCGTCCCCCTGCTGCCCGCCATCATCACCGGTGGTTTGATCCTGGGCTTTCGCAACGTCATCGGCGACATCAAGATGTTCGACGACGGCACCCACACCCTCACCGAGATCAGCCAGTTCTGGGCCCAGGTGCACGCCTTCCTCTGGCTGCTGGGTGAAGCCATCTTCCACTTCCTGCCGGTGGGTGTCTGCTGGTCTGCGGTGAAGAAGATGGGCGGCTCCGAGATCCTCGGCATCGTGCTGGGTATCACGCTGGTGTCGCCGCAACTGATGAACGCCTATGGCATCGGCCAGCAGACCCCGGAAGTGTGGGACTTCGGCCTCTTCGTCATCCAGAAGGTGGGGTATCAGGCCCAGGTCATTCCGGCCCTGCTGGCGGGTGTCTTCCTCGCCTGGGTGGAGACCAGCCTCAAGCGCATCATCCCGGCCTATCTCTACCTGGTGATTGTGCCCTTCATCTCCCTGCTGCTGGCGGTGATCGTGGCACACGCCCTGATCGGTCCGTTCGGCCGCTGGATTGGTGACGGCGTCGGCTTTGCCGCCAAGGCGGCCATGACGGGTTCGTTTGCCCCCATCGGCGCCGCCCTGTTCGGCTTCCTCTATGCGCCCCTGGTCATCACCGGCATCCACCACACCACCAACGCGGTGGACCTGCAACTGATGCAGAGCATGGGCGGCACCCCCATCTGGCCGCTGATCGCCCTCTCCAACATCGCCCAGGCGTCTGCGGTCGTCGGCATCATCCTGATCAGCCGCAAGGAGAACGAGCGGGAGATCTCGGTCCCGGCCGCCATCTCCGCCTATCTCGGGGTGACCGAGCCGGCCATGTACGGCATCAACCTCAAGTACAAGTTCCCCATGCTGTGCGCCATGGTGGGCTCAAGCTGTGCGGCTCTCATCTGCGGCTTCGCCGGGGTGATGGCCAACGGCATCGGGGTGGGCGGCCTGCCGGGCATCCTCTCCATCCAGCCGCAATACTGGGGCATCTACGCCATCGCCATGCTGGTGGCCATCGTGGTCCCCGCCCTGCTGACCCTGCTGGTCTACAAGCGCCAGCAGGCTGCCGGCAAGCTGGATCTGGCCACGGCCTGATCCACACAACCTCGGCGGAGCCCTGGCTCCGCCCTTTATCGTTGCCCTGTTCCAACTAATCCGGTTTCAACCAATGAGCGAACCAACCATGACACAGACACCCTGGTGGCAAAGCGCCGTGATTTACCAGATCTACCCCAAGAGCTTTCAGGATTCCGGCGCCCGTGGCACCGGTGATCTCAAGGGGATCATGGCCCGCCTCGACTACCTCAAGACCCTCGGCGTCGATGCCCTCTGGCTGACCCCGGTCTACGTCTCCCCCCAGGTGGACAACGGCTACGACATCGCCGATTACCTCAACATAGATCCCGCCTACGGCACCATGACCGACTTCGAGGCCCTGCTGGGCGCCGCCCATGCGCGCGGCATCCGCATCGTGATGGACATAGTGGTGAATCACACCTCCACCGAGCACGCCTGGTTCAAGTCGGCGCTGGGGGATAAAAACAGCCCCTATCGCGACTACTACATCTGGCGCGATCCGGTGGATGGCGGCGTGCCCAACAACTGGCAATCCAAGTTTGGTGGCAGCGCCTGGGAGCTGGATGAGCCCACCGGCCAGTACTACCTGCATCTGTTTGCCCGCGAGCAGGCGGATCTCAACTGGGAAAATCCGGCGGTGCGTGCCGAGGTGAAAAACATCATCCACTTCTGGGCCAAGAAGGGGGTGGACGGTTTCCGCCTCGACGTTATCAACCTCATCTCCAAGAATCAGGCGTTCCCTGACGACGAGGTGGGGGATGGCCGCCGCTTCTACACCGACGGGCCGCGCATCCACGAATTTTTGCAGGATGTGAGCCGCGACGTCTTCGCCCCCGTGGGGGCCATGACGGTGGGCGAGATGTCTTCCACCAGCCTGGAACACTGCCAGCGCTATGGCGCGCTGGATGGTTCCGAGCTCTCCATGGTGTTCAACTTCCATCACCTCAAGGTGGATTACCCGGGCGGCGACAAGTGGACCAAGGCCCCGTTCGATTTCCTCGAACTCAAGCGCATCTTCAACCACTGGCAGAGCGGTATGCATGGCAAGGGGTGGTCGGCGCTCTTCTGGTGCAACCACGATCAGCCGCGCATCGTCTCCCGTTTCGGCGATGAGGGCGAGCATAGGGTGGTCGCCGCCAAAATGCTGGCCAGCACGCTGCACGGCCTGCAAGGCACCCCCTACATCTATCAGGGGGAGGAGATCGGCATGACCAACCCCGGCTATCAGCACATCGACGACTATCAGGATGTGGAGAGCCGCAACATCTTCGCCATCAAGCAGGCTGAAGGGATGAGCGAGGCCGAGATCCTCGCCATTCTCGGCGCCAAGTCCCGGGACAACTCGCGCACCCCGATGCAGTGGAGTGCCGCCCCCAACGCCGGTTTCACCAGCGGGATGCCCTGGCTCAAGCCAGCCGCCAACTACCCCGAGATCAACGCCGAGGCGGCGCTCGCCGACCAGCACTCGGTGTTCTGGTACTATCGGGATCTCATCGCCCTTCGCAAGGCGCACCCCATCTTCACTCAGGGGGATTATCAGGAGCTGCTGACCGGGCACCCGCAGATCTGGGCCTATGCCCGCCGCGCCCACGGTCAGACCCTGCTGGTGGTGAGCAACTTCTACGGCGAGCCGGTGGAGTTTGCCTTGCCTGCCGAGCTGCAAAGCGGGGAGGGGCGACTGCTGCTTGGCAACTACCCGGATAGCCCGGCCCGCCCGCAATCCTGCAAGCTGCGCCCTTACGAATCCCTGATCTGGCTGATGGAGCAGTGATGACTGACGCAACAACAGTGCAGCGGCCCGCCGTGCGTGGCCCCGAGTGGCAAAAGATGGTGGCGGGAGCGCCCTATGATGCAGGGGACCCCGAACTGCGGGCTGCGCGGGAGCAGTGCCGCGCCCTGCTGGGAGAACTGAACCGGGAGCGAACCGATGCCCCTGGCTGGGATGAGCGCCTCACCCGCCTGCTGGGTGGCCGCGCAGAACGCTGTTTCATCACGCCCCCCTTCTTCTGCGACTATGGCGCCAACATCTTTGTCGGCGAGAATTTCTACGCCAATTTCAACTGCACCATCCTGGATGTGTGCGAGGTACACATAGGCGACAACGTGCTGCTGGCCCCCGGAGTGCAGATCTACACCGCTACCCACCCGGTGGCGGTAGCGCCGCGCATCAAGGGGGTGGAGTTCGGCAAGCCGGTGCGTATCGGCAACAACGTCTGGATTGGGGGCAGCGTCGTCATCTGCCCGGGCGTCACCATAGGGGACAACAGCGTCATCGGGGCGGGGTCCGTTGTCACCAGAGACATTCCGGCAGGCGTGGTGGCGGTCGGCAATCCCTGCCGGGTCTTGCGCCCCATGACGGCAGAGGAGCTGGCGCCCGGAGAACCTGGCTGACACAGAAGGGGCAGGCCGTACCTGCCCCTGTTCGTTTCCCTGACGGCGCTCCCGCAATGCCGGCAAGGCTTCGGCGCAACCCCCTCTTTACCCGGGCAGCAGGGCGCCGCAACGCTTGTGCTGTCCCATGACCACCAGAGTCTTGAAACTGCGTACCTGATCCCTGGCATGGAGCACCCGACGGGTGAACTGCTCGTAACTTTGCATGTCCCTGGCGGCCACTTGCAGCACGAAGTCCTGCTCCCCCGTCACATACCAGAGATCCATCACCTCGGGTTCCCGCTGCAGGCTGGCGATCATCTCATCGACGATGCGGCCATGATCCCGCTCCAGGGTCACCAGCACCAGCATGGTGATGGGCCAGCCCATGGTGGACGGTGCCACCAGCGCCACTTCCCGCTCGATGAGACCGGACTCCCGCAAGGCGCGGACGCGGCGGTAGCAGGCTGGGGCGGAAAGACCGACCCTGTGGGCCAGCTCCGGCGTGGGCAGACGGGCATCCTGTTGCAGCTCGGCGAGGATGAGCAGATCAAATTTGTCGGTCATGGGGTTCATTAGATAAAAATTATCGCACAAGGCCAGTATTAGACCGGTTTTACCCAAGTCTCCAGATATATTTTACTGCCCATCGTCCTGCTCGGTATCAATACCATGCAACCCAATCCCAATACCCTCTCCTCTCTTCTGGCCGTCCTGCTCGCCATGCTGTCGATCACCCTCGGCGCCTCCCTGGCCAAATCCCTGTTTCCCCTGCTCGGAGCCGCAGGCACGACCCTGTTCCGGCTGGGGTGCGCCGCCCTCCTTCTCTCCCTGGTGTTTCGCATCTGGCGTGTCCCCCTCGACCGACGCACCCTGCTGGGCGCCATCCCCTACGGCCTGTCGCTTGGGGCCATGAACCTGCTCTTCTATCTGGCCATCGCACGCATTCCCCTCGGCGTAGCCCTGGCCATCGAGTTCATCGGCCCCCTGACGGTGGCCCTGCTCTCCTCACGCCACCGGGCAGACTTCATCTGGCTGATACTGGCCATCGCCGGGCTGCTGCTGCTCTTGCCCCTGCGGGCAACACAGCAGGCCATCGATCCCCTGGGTGCAGCACTGGCTCTCGGGGCTGGCCTCTTCTGGGGGCTCTATATGCTCACCGGAAAGCGGGCAGGAGCCTTGCTGGGCGCACAGGCTCCGGCGCTGGGCATGTGGGTGGGCACCCTGCTGGTATTGCCCTTCGGGCTGGAGGGTGCGATCGAGGCGTCATTCACCGTCCCCGTGATCCTCACCATCATCGGGGTGGGGCTGCTCTCGAGCGCCATCCCCTACTCTCTCGAGATGTTTGCCCTACGCCGCCTTCCCCTCAAGAGCTACGGCATTCTCACCAGCGGTGAACCGGCCATGGGAGCCTTGATGGGACTGGTATGGCTGGGCGAACAATTGCCCCCGTCCCAATGGCTCGGGATAACCGCCATCATCGCCGCCTCCATGGGCACCACCTGGCAGGCGGGTCGTCGACAAGCCGGCTCCGCCTGAACCAAAAAAAAGGTTCATCGCGGCTTTCCGGGGAAGGCCGCCTTGATTTTCAGAAAAAAGTATTCTGAGTCCCTAAATC
>NZ_JAPDBQ010000031.1:0-32591 GCF_027705325.1 Aeromonas sp. QDB18 | reverse complement strand
AAAAGCAAGCTGGGATGACAATTATCGGGCACAACTATTCTTTGGTTAAATAACCAACAAAGTATGCTCCCGCCCTGATGGGGGAGCGGGGCTGGAGGTGGTGGAAACGAACCGCTGGGGCGGGCTGATGCTCACCCTGGTGCTGGCGGTGGTGGGCATAGTGGTAGCACTGCCGTTCGGCATCCTGCTGGCACTGGGGCGTCGCTCCCACATGCCGGTCATCTCCAGCCTCTGTACCGTCTACATCGAGTTCTGGCGGGCGGTGCCGCTCATTACTGTGCTCTTCATGGCGTCCGTCATGCTGCCACTGTTCATGAGTACCGAGGTGGAGCTCGACAAGCTGCTGCGGGCGCTCATCGGCATCATCCTGTTCCAGGCGGCCTATGTGGCCGAGGTGGTGAGAGGGGGGCTGCAGGCGATCCCCAAGGGGCAATATGAGGCGGGGGATGCCCTCGGGCTCTCCTACTGGAAGGTGATGGGCCTCATCATCATGCCCCAGGCCCTCAAGATCACCATTCCTTCCCTGGTGAACACCTTTATTTCCCTGTTCAAGGACACCAGCCTGGTGCTGATCATCGGGCTGTTCGATCTGCTGGCCATCTCCAAGGTGGCCCTGGCGGATCCGGCCTGGCTGGGGTATTCCACCGAAGCTTATGTCTTTATCGCCATGATCTTCTGGATGTTCTGTTTTGGCATGTCCCGCTACTCCATCTATCTGGAGCGCAAACTCAACACGGGCCACAAGCATTAGGAGTCGTTCTGATATGAAAACGGACGCAGTTGTCGAACTGAAAGAGGTCAACAAGTGGTACGGTGAGTTTCACGTGCTGCGCAACATCAACCTGCAGGTGGGCAGAGGGGAGAAGATCGTCATCTGCGGACCATCGGGGTCGGGCAAGTCCACCATGATCCGCTGCATCAACCGGCTGGAAGAGCACCAGAGCGGAGACATCCTGGTCAAGGGCACGGCCCTGACCTCCGATCTCAAGAACATCGAGACGGTGCGCCGGGAGGTGGGCATGGTGTTCCAGCACTTCAACCTCTTCCCCCATCTGACCGTGCTGGAGAACTGTTGCCTGGCGCCCATCTGGGTCAAGCAGTTGCCGCGCAAGGAGGCCGAGGAGATCGCCATGAACTTCCTGCGCCGGGTGCGGATCCCCGAACAGGCGCTCAAGTATCCGGGGCAGCTCTCCGGTGGCCAGCAGCAGCGGGTCGCCATCGCCCGCAGTCTCTGCATGAATCCCCAGGTCATGCTGTTTGACGAGCCGACGTCTGCGCTGGATCCCGAGATGGTGCGGGAGGTGCTGGATGTGATGGTGGAGCTGGCCCACGAGGGGATGACCATGCTCTGCGTCACCCACGAGATGGGGTTTGCCAAGCAGGTGGCGGACAGGGTGATCTTCATGGACCGGGGGCAAATCATCGAAGAGAACGTGCCGGATCAGTTCTTTGACAACCCCCAGTCCGATCGGACCAAGCTCTTCCTCTCCCAGATCCTGCAGCACTGAGGCAGGGCACAACCTTCAGAAAAACAGCCCGCACGCTCGAATGAGCGGCGGGCAAATGTGTACATGGAAGTCGACGACAGACAGAAAGGAGTATGTCAGCCCGGCAACAGGGTGGAGGTGCGCAGATCGCGCACGGCCAGGTTGATCTGCCGGGCCAGGCTCAGCGCCTGATGACAGCTCAACGGCTTCACATCGATGATCCCCCCTTGAAACTCAAACCGCCCCAGTGCTTCAACAATGAAACTTCCATGATGGAAGCTCTTGATATATCGAGCAATTCGACGGGGAGACCACTGCTTGAACACCTTCATGGCAAGAGACCCTGTTGTTTGGACAGGGCACACTATGCCGACGGACCGTGACACTGATGTGACACTTGATAAAGATTTGTATGAATCTGCCTTGTGATCGACTGGCGTGCAGCCCCGGCGTTGAAAAAGTAGTGAGAGTCCGGGTCCGGGGCCCGATATACTGCGACCATTGCAGACATGACAAAGGTGCCGCACGTGGAGTGGGTGGACATAGTAGACGAGCAGGACAGGGTGATCGGGGTGGCCGAGCGCGCCAGGGTGCGTCAGGAAAACCTGCGCCATCGTGCCAGCTACATCCTGGTGCTGGATGAGGCTGAGCGCATCCTGGTGCAGCGGCGCACCCCGAGCAAGGATTTTTGCCCCGGCATGCTGGATGCCTGCGCCGGTGGCGTGGTGACCACGGGGGAGGCCATGGCCCTTTCCGCCCGGCGTGAGCTGGCCGAGGAGCTGGGGATCCGCGACGTGCCCCTACAGGATTACGGCACCTTCTATGCCGAAGGGGAGGCGAGCGGCAGCCGCTACCGGGTCTGGGGCGGCCTGTTCAGTTGTCACTATCAGGGGCCGCTGCAACTGCAGGCCGAAGAGGTGAGCGAGGTGCACTGGATGAGCCTGGGCGAGATAGCCGATCGGGCGGGCGAGTTCACGCCCGACTCCCTGCTCGCCATCGCCACCTGGCAGGCAAGGCGCCTGCCATCAGACCAGAAATAGGGGCGACAGGCGTTCGCTCCCCGATCGCTTTGTTGCTGCTCGATGGACCCCTTCGCCTTCTGGTGGAATGGGGTAGACTGGGCCTCTTTGAACCACAGAAGGATGCGTCATCATGATCACGGTCGGTCAATCCCTGCCCGCAGGGGAATTTACCTTTATCACCGCCGAGGGCAAGCAGGTGAAGGATACCCAGGCCCTGTTTGCCGACAAGCGGGTGGTGCTCTTTGCGGTGCCCGGCGCCTTCACCCCCACCTGCTCCAACGCTCACCTGCCGGGCTATGTGGTCCTGGCCGATGAGTTCAAGGCCAAGGGGGTGGAACTGTGCTGTCTGTCGGTCAACGACGCCTTCGTGATGAAGGCGTGGCAGGAGGCACAGAACGCCTCTGACATCACCATGCTGGCGGACGGCGACGGCAGCTGGACCCGGACACTGGGTCTGGCCAAGGAGACCGGGGCCTTCGGCGGCGTGCGGGCCCAGCGTTTTGCCCTTATCGCCAACGACGGTGTGGTGGAGCGGCTCTTCGTGGAGGCGCCGGGCAAGTTCGAGGTGTCGGATGCCCAGAGCCTGCTGGCGGCGCTGTGAAAGATTAATCGGTGTTTGATTACACCTTGAAATAGCAAGCGGCCCCGTTACACTGAGGCCGCGTTTGGATGGAGCCAGGCAACTTGCCTGGCTCTCGTGTTTGCCGTGGATGAGATAGAACAATATGACCCTGGCTTTTGTTGCCCTGATTGCCGGACTGGCGTTGCTGGTCTGGAGTGCCGACAAGTTCGTGGACGGCGCCGCCGCCACCGCCCGTTACGCCGGTATGCCGCCGCTGCTGATCGGCATGGTGATCATCGGTTTTGGTACCTCGGCCCCCGAGATGGTGGTCTCCGCGCTGGCGGCCTCCCAGGGCAATCCCGGGCTCGCGCTCGGCAATGCCTATGGCTCCAACATCACCAATATTGCCCTGATCCTGGGTCTGACCGCCCTGATCAGCCCCATTGTCGTCGCCTCCCAGGTGGTGCGCAAGGAGATCCCCATCCTGCTCGGCATCACCCTGCTCTCCGGCGCCCTGCTCATCGATGGCAATCTGGGCCGGATGGATGCCGCCATTCTGGGGGCCGTGTTCGCAGTGCTGATGGGCTGGTCCATCTGGGCCGGCATGAACGGCAAGGGGGATGCGCTGGATACGGATACCGAGGAGGACATCGTCTCCGAGGGGATGTCTCTCAAGAGCGCCATCCTCTGGCTCATCGTCGGCCTGGTGCTGCTGATCGGGGCTTCCCGTCTGCTGGTGTGGGGGGCGGTGACCATCGCCCAGGGTTTTGGCATCAGCGATCTGGTGATTGGCCTGACCATAGTCGCGGTGGGGACCTCCCTGCCGGAGCTGGCATCGTCCCTCATCGCCATTCGCAAGAACGAGCACGATCTGGCCCTTGGCAACGTGCTCGGTTCCAACCTGTTCAACACCCTGGCCGTGGTGGGCATCGCCGCCGGCATCCACCCGCTCGAGGTGGCGCCCGAAGTGCTTTCCCGCGACTGGAGCATCATGATGGGGCTGACCCTGTTGCTGCTGGTGATGTGTCTGGGCCGCAAGGGGCAGGGGCGCATCAACCGGCTGGAGGGGGGCGTGCTGCTCGCCTGCTTCGTCGCCTACACCGGCTGGCTGCTGACGAGCCAGTTCATCTAGTCTGGTGATGAAATGAAAGAGGGGACGCCGCGGCGTCCCCTCTTTTTTGTGCGCGGGTCCTGGTCTCAGGCCACGGCAACCAGCTTCTGCTTCTGGGCGCTGTCCAGGATCAGGATGCTCGCCTTGGGGAAGAAGTTGAAGGTGGACGCGGAGGCCCAAGTGTAGGCCCCCATCACCCGACCCACCACCAGCTCGCCGATCTCGAGATCTGGCAGCATGATGCTGTCGCGGATGACGTCCACGCTGTCGCAGGTGGGGCCGGAGAGCACCGCATTGTGCAGTTCGCCGTGGGCATAGGGCGTGCTCACCGGGTAGGTGACGTGGTCGTAGAGCTGGCCGTTGTAGCTGCCGTAGAGACCGTCATCCAGGTAGTACCAGATCTTGTCGCCGCGGTGGGCCTTGCCCATCACGCTGGAGACCGAGGTCATGGCTGGCGCGCTGATGAAGCGGCCCGGCTCGGCAATCTTCTGTACCGTGGCGGGCAGCTTGGCCAGGGCCTCGCGGATCGGGGCGCAGAAACCGTCGATGTCGAACTCGCCGCCGTCATAGTCCACCGGGAAGCCGCCGCCGATATCCAGCACCCAGGGCTTGAGCCCTAGCTCCCAGGCCTGCTCCATGATCTCGCGGCAGGCGTCGATGGCCTGCACGTGGCGATGGGCGTGGGGCACCTGGGAGCCGACGTGGAACGACAGCCCCATCACCTTGATCCCCTTGGCCTGGGCCAGTTGCAGCAACGGCAATGCCTGCTCCGGGGTGCAGCCGAACTTCTTGGAAAGATCGACCTTGGTCTCGGGGTTGGGGAAGCTGACCCGCAGCAGCAGTTTCACTTCATCCTTGTAGGGCAGGAACTTTTCCAGCTCCAGCGGGTTGTCATAGACAAACACGGTGCAGCCGAATTCCAGGGCATAACGGATGTCGCTGTCACGCTTGATGGGATGGGTATGGATGCAGCGTCCCGGGCGAACCCCTTGGCTGCGCACCAGATCCACTTCGCCATTGGTGGCCAGATCGAAACAGGCCCCCTCTTCCTTCAAGACAGAGACCACCGCCTCGTGGGGCAGGGGCTTGAGTGCATAATGCAAGCGCACATCGGGCAGGGCGGCCGCCAGGGCCCGATACTGTTTGCGGACGGCTGCCTTGTCGAGCAGCAGCAGGGGGGAGCCGAATTGTTCAACCAACTGACGGTAATCTTGTGCGACCAGGGTCTCGTTCATTCTCTTTTGATAGTCCTTAGGGGGCGTGATATGCCCAAGCCATATGCGATTGAACCGGCGACGGCCGGCTCAGGCGAGCGGTCCGGAGGGACCCACCAGGCACATTGCATAACTCCCTTGCAAAGTGCTTAGTTATGCGCGGGATTATCGGCTTATTGAGTTTGTGTGCAAGCGTTTTGATTGGATATGTCGGCAAGTTTTTCTGGTCGAGACGAAACAGGCTCTTGATACGGGGAGCGATCAGGGCCGTGATGGGGAGCACCTCCGAAGGGAGCTTGATAAGCTGTTAATAGTTAACGAACTAATAACATCAGGCCCGGGGGTTGAGGCCAGGTAAAAAGGGGGCGCCGGGGCCAGGGAGTGCGAGACAGCTCACATTTTTTGGATTACCATGCCCGCTTCCTGATCCAAACTAGTTCGGATGAAGGTAGCAGGAGAGCGATGGGCAACCATCCACCGAAGAAGTGAATCTTTCAGGTACCGGGCAACCGGTGTGGACTGCTACTGGACGATACTCTGGAGAGACCCGTTGAATCGGGCGCCGAAGGAGCAAGGTACCGTGATTGCATCGCAATCTGGCGCCGGAAACTCTCAGGCAAAAGGACAGAGGGGATGGGATGGTTGTACCTGGGCTTGGCCCGCATCCGATCGCCTCTGGCCGATCGCGACACCTATGGGAAGATCATCCTTCTCCTCCTTAATCGTTGTTTTTTAAGGAGGATGCATGTCATCAATTCAATCGGCGCTCGCCGCCATCGATAGCTTTATCTGGGGTCCCCCCCTGCTGATCCTGCTGGTCGGGACCGGTATCTATCTCACCTGGCGATTGGGTCTGCTTCAGATCGTGCGTTTGCCGCTGGCCCTCAAGCTGGTCTTTGGCCGCGATCAGGGGCAGGGCAAGCAAGGGGATGTCTCCAGCTTTGGTGCCCTGTGCACCGCCCTCTCCGCCACCATCGGCACCGGCAACATCGTCGGGGTCGCCACCGCCATCAAGCTCGGCGGCCCGGGCGCCCTGTTCTGGATGTGGATGGCCGCCCTGTTCGGCATGGCCACCAAGTACGCCGAGTGCCTGCTGGCGGTGAAATATCGCCAGCAGGACGCCAACGGCCAGATGGCGGGTGGCCCCATGTACTATCTGGAGAAAGGGCTCGGCTCCAGGCCGCTCGCCAAGCTGTTTGCCCTGTTCGGCATCGGCGTCGCCTTCTTCGGCATCGGTACCTTCCCCCAGGTCAACGCCATCAGTGATGCCATGAGCCTCTCCTTCTCGGTACCCCGTGAAGTGACCGCCGTGGTGCTGACCCTGATCGTGGCGCTGGTGACCCTGGGGGGTATCCAGTCCATCTCCAGTGTGTCGAGCAAGGTGGTGCCCTTCATGGCCATCTTCTACATCGTCGCCTGTGCCGGGGTGCTGGTGAACAATGCAGGCGCCCTGCCCGATGCGGTCATGCTGGTGATCGGGAGCGCCTTCACCGGCCATGCGGCCACCGGCGGTTTCGTCGGCGCCGGCATTATGCTGGCGATCCAGTCCGGGGTGGCGCGCGGAGTCTTCTCCAACGAGTCGGGCCTGGGTTCGGCCCCCATCGCGGCGGCGGCGGCCAAGACCGATTCCTGCGTGGAGCAGGGGCTGGTCTCCATGACCGGCACCTTCATCGACACCATCATCATCTGCACCATGACCGGCCTGACGCTGGTGGTGACCGGGGTGTGGAGCGGCGATGCAAGCGGTGCGGCCATGACCAGTCTGGCCTTTGCCCAGGGGCTGGATGCCCATGTGGGCCAGTATCTGGTGAGCATCGGCCTCTTGTTCTTCGCCTTTACCACCATCCTTGGCTGGAACTACTACGGCGAGCGCTGCACCGAGTACCTGTTCGGGGTGAAGGCGATCAAACCCTACCGCCTCATCTATCTGGTGCTGGTGGCGAGCGGTGCCTTCCTCCATCTGGACCTGATCTGGCTCTTGGCCGACATCGTCAACGGCCTGATGGCGGTGCCCAACCTCATCGGCCTCATCGGCCTGCGCCACGTGGTGATTGCCGAGACCCGCGCCTACTTCAGCCGGGACCGGGATACGGAATCCGAGCCCGAGCCGCAGACGGCCTGATGAGAAGCGGGCCTGCGGGAAGTCCTGTCACCGGGCTCCTGTCCATGGTGTCAACCGGGATCCGGGCTGGGATGGCAAAACCCGGGGCTTGATCCCGGCTCCGCTGACAATATCTGTGCGAAATACGCAAAAGCTACGACGCTCATCGTGGCTTTTTTGCATTTTACGCAATGAATGGCGGCGCTTGTTGCCCCCAGGGGGTCAGGGGGAGGGAATATCTCCGGTGAGCCGCTGCGCCAGCGCCCTGCTCACCCGGCTCACCAGGGCCGCCTCCTCCCCCTGCCAGCCAATGGCGTGGGCCAGGGTGGTGGAGGTGCCCGGAGCAAAGCGCAGCTCGCCCCCGGCCAGTTCGTAGAAGCGGCTCGCCATCCGGGTGCCCTCGTCCACATCCCCCGCCACCAGCAGCATGGCCTGAGCCAGCACGGCGCCGTCGTGATCCCGGCCCGGCGCCAGCCAGCGCTGGGCGGTGCCGGTCACCTTGCGCCCTCCGATCACCAGGTTGTACTGGCCGTCGCAAAACGAGCCGGGCACGAAGTCGTAGCTGCCCGCAAGACCGTGTTCCTCCAGCAGGGCGAGCAGGGGCGCCCCCAGCAGCCGGTAGTAGTGGGCCAGATCCGTGGTGGTGCGGGGCAGCATGAGGGAGAGGTTGAGGATGCCGGCGCCGTGGGGCACGGCGGTGCCGCCGCTGTCGCGCACGAACACCGGCCAGCCCTCGGCGGCAAGCTGCTCGCAGGCGGCCTGGTAGCGGGGCAAACGGGTGTCCTTGCGGGTGACGATGAGGCATTGGGGGCCCTGCCAGAGGAGGGCTCTGGGCTCGCCGTCACCGGCGCACTCCCGCAGCCAGCGCTGCTCCTCGGCCAGGATCTGGTCGGGTGTCTGGTGGGCGGGCGGCGGGGGCTGCAGGGTATAAGGCATGAGAGGCATCCTTTGGCAGAGGCTGCCAAGCACAGTACGCGCGGGGGCAAACAAGGTAAAGCCCCGCATGGCGGCAATGCTGTTCAGATAATCACATTTTTGACTAATTATTCATAAATGCGACTTGAGTTGGGGGAGCAAGGCTGTTTCCAGTCGATGTTCCTTCAGCCTTTATCCAGCGTGGCTTGCAATAGAAAGAGGGAGGCATCATGCCTCCCTCATTTTTTAGCCCTGATACTACGTGGACTGGAACTCAAATTCTCTTAAGTGAACAGCATTGCCGCATGGCGGGGCTTTGGTGCAAGGATGGCGGAGTGTCAGGCCTGTGCGACGGCGCGCCTGGGCAGCAGCAGATTGAGCAGGATGGCGGTGAGGCCGCCGGTGGCGACGCCGTAGGAGAGCACGCTCCTGGCCAGCTCCGGCAGGTGTTGCAGCACCTCGGGCACCTGGGCCACTCCGAGACCCATGGCGAGCGACACCGCTAGGATCATCAGGGCGCGGCGGTCCAGCTCCTCCCGGGAGATGATGCGCACCCCGGCGGCGGCGATGGTGCCGAACATGACGATGGTGGCGCCGCCGAGCACGGGCTCGGGGATCTGTTGTACCAGACTCGCCACCGCCGGGAACAGGCCGAGCAGGGCCAGCATGGCGGCGATGAAGAGGCCGACGTGGCGGCTGGCCACACCGGTCAGCTGGATGACGCCGTTGTTCTGGGCGAAGGTGGACATGGGGAAGGTGGAGAAGACCGCCGCCAGCATGGAGTTGGCGCCGTCTGCCAGCACGCCCCCCTTGATCCGCGCCATGTAGACCGGCCCTTCCAGCGGCTCGCCGGAGATGTCGGAGGTGGCGGTCATGTCGCCTATGGCTTCCAGCGCCGTCACCACGAAGATGATGGCGAGCGGCACGAACAGCTGCCAGTCAAAGCCGAGCCCGTAGTGGAGCGGAACAGGCACCATCACCAGGGGGCCGTCGAAGGTGGGAGCAGCCACCTTGCCCAGCAGCAGTGCCACCGCATAGCCCGCCAGCATGGCGATCATGATGGCGGAGAGGCGCAGCCAGGGGTTGCGACTGCGCTGCATCAGCACGATGAGGCCGAGCACCAGCAGGGAGAGAAAGAGGTTGGTGTGACTGGCGAAGCTGCCGTCCGCCAGGGCGCCGTAGCCGCCCCCCATGCTGATGAGCCCTACCTTGATGAGGGTCAGGCCGATGAGCAATACCACGATGCCGGTCACCAGCGGGGTGATGATCCGTTTGACCAGGTGCAGGAAGCGGCTCATGACGACGATGGTGAGGGCCGCTGCCAGCATGGTGCCGAACAGGGTGCCCAGCAGATCGTCGGTGGGCATGGCCGCCTGCTTGAGGGCGAGGCCGGAGGCGATGATGGGACCGAGGAAGTTGAAGCTGGTGCCCTGTACCGAGAGCAGGCCGGAACCGAGGGGGCCGAAACGGCGGGTCTGGATGAAGGAGGCGATGCCGGACATGACCAGGGACATGGAGACGATGTAGCGGGTGTCATCGGCAGGGAGGCCGAGGGCGTTGGCGATGATGAGGGGCGGGGTGATGATGGCGACAAACATGGCGAGCATATGCTGCAGGGCGGCGAACAGGGTCTGGGGCAGGGGGGGGACATCCTCGATGCCGTAGACCAGTTCGCTGTGGGCTCGCCTGGGGGGATGGGCCTCTCGGATGGCGCTTGGGGCGGCAGCCTGTTCCATAAATACCTCGAATGTGTGGGGGGATGGGAGAAAATTGGGCGCTATTTTAGTGATTGGCATCGCGCTTTCCAGCGCTAATTGAGCGCAAAATCGTTTATTTCCTGATGGGTTGAAACGTTTTCCTGTGGCGATTAAGATCCGCCGGTTTGTGTGAGACCGATCCCTCACAAAGGGGAGGGAGGCTGATGCATCAGGATGGGGACGGTGTAGAATGAGCCCTCGGTTCGAAGATGGAGACTCTGGATGCTGAAGCTGTCGGAGTTCTGGAGTGCCCGCGCCCACTCCGAAGATTTTACCCTGACCCGGATGGGCTTCATGACGGTGCGGCTGCGGCTGCTCACCTGTCTGCTGATGGCGGGGCTCCCGAGCTGGGTCCTGGTGGACTGGCTGACCCTGCCAGCCATCCAGTTCGAGGCGCTGTTCCAGGTCAGGATCTTCTGCCTGCTGGCCCTCTCGCCCCTCATCCCCCTCTCCTATCTCATCCACTTCAAGCGCGAGCGCATGAAGCTGGCGCTGGGCTACCTGATGGCGGTGATGATGCTCTTCTCCCTCATCTGCCTGCACAGCTTCGGCGCGGATCAGGAGATGCAGGCGGGCTACATGGCCTTCCCCTATTTGCTCATCAGCCTGTTCGCCATCTTCCCCATTCCCCTCTCCCTCAGCCTGCAACTGGCGGGGGGCATTCTGGCCACCATGCTGGCGGGCAACTGGTTGCTGGTGGGCCAGCCTCTTTGGAGCGTGCAGACCCTCAATCAGGTCTGGCTGCTGGGGCTCTTTGCCATCGCCAGCGCCTGGGTGCAGTGCGGCCAGCTCAACATGCTGCTGCAACTCTATCGGGAATCCACCACGGACGAGCTGACCGGCATGATGAACCGCCGCCTGCTGATGAAGCAGCTCGAGAAGGCGAGGGCCGCCATGATCCGCAAACAGGCTCCCTTCGCGGTGCTGCTGCTGGATCTGGACCGCTTCAAGCGCATCAACGACACCTTCGGCCATCTGGCGGGGGATGCGGTGCTCAAGGAGGTGGCGGCCACCCTGTCGGAACAACTGGAGCCCGGCATGGTGCTCGGGCGTTACGGCGGGGAGGAGTTTGCCATCCTGTTGCCCGGTTGCACGGATCTGGCACAAGCCAAGCGGGTGGCGGAGCGGCTGCGGGTCGCGGTGGAGGCGAGGTTGGTGAAAAGCCCCACCTCCGACGAGCTGCTGGAGGTGACGGTGAGCATCGGTCTGACCCTGGCCCAGCGTGGCGAGAGGGTGGAGGATCTGCTCAACCGGGCGGACGAGTGCCTCTACATGGCCAAGATGGCGGGTCGCAACTGCGTGGTGGCCGAGGCCGGCAAACCCGCGGGCGATGCAGGGCGCACAAAAACGGATGCCGCCTGAGGGCGGCATCCGGTGATGACGGGGCAGGCGTCAGGCCAGGGTGTATTTGCCGGAGAGCTGCTGGGCCAGCAGCTTGAACATGTTGAACACCGCCATGGTCTTGCCGGTCGGGGTGCCGTCCTCTGCCAGGAAGAACTCCCCCTTGAACACCAGAATGTCCCCCTTCTGCTCCACCGAGTCGGCGCGCATGCCGTGGATGAAGTCCTCGTGTTCACGAATGATCTTGTTGGCCATCTCCAGCAGGGCAGTCTCGGTGATCCGCTCTTTTTGTGGTTGCATGCTCGTCTCCTTAAACGACTACTGGGCAGGGGCACAAGGGTCGGCATGGCCGGCGCACCCCGCCTCTGATTGAAGAGGGGGCCAGCATACTGCAAAGCGGGATTTTCTGTCATTGATATGACCCCGCATTTCCCGCTTTGCGCTCTTCCCTTATCCCAGCACCAGATTGCGCAGCCAGCGCCGCTGGCGAATGCGGCGCTGCACCAGCAGCACCTTGGAGAGCTCTTCCAGCAGGACCACCGCCACCACCCAGGAGAGGGGCCAGCCCAGCAGGCTGACCGCCACCCAGGCCAGCGGCAGGCCGATGCACCACATGCCGACGATGTCGATGAAGATGCTGTAGTTGACGTCCCCCCCCGAGCGCAGCACCCCGACGATCCCCACCATGTTGAATACCTTGAGCAGCATGCCCAGACACATGATAGCGAGCACCTGGCCGGCCTCAGTCATCAGCTCGCCCGGCAGGTTGCCGACCCATTGCAGCAGGCTGCCCTGCATCAGCCAGACGGCGGTCCCCACCAGTAGGGCGCCGACGGGGGCCAGCAGCAGGAAGAGCTGGGAGTGCTGCCAGGCCTCGTCATACTCCTCTGCCCCGAGCCGGTGACCGAGCAGGGTGGAGCAGGCCACCGCCAGCCCGAAGAAGAGGGAGATGAGGATGCTCTCCAGCGTGCCGAGGGTGGTCATGATGGCCAGGGCGTCGGTGCCGAGGTGCGCGTAGAGGAAGCCGTAGAGCAGCATGCCGAAGGCCCAGAGCCCGTCGTGCAGCAACAGCGGCAGGGCGATCAGGGTGAAGCGCACCACCTCCTTGCGCCTGAAGGCGGCGAGCCAGTCTTGCTTGCGCGGGATGAGACGGGGCTCGGCACGCCACACATAGGCAAGCAGCAGCGCGGTCTGCAGCAGGCGCGAAAGGGTGGTGCCCCAGGCGGAACCGGCTACTCCCATGGCCTCGGCGCCGAAATGGCCGAAGATGAGGGCATAGTTGAGGATGACGTTGGCGATGATGGCGATGATGCCGATGCGGGTCGGCGCCGCGGCATTGCCCACCGAGCGCAGGGCCGACTCCAGGGGCACCACCACGGCGGTGCAGAGGATGGTGGCGCCGGTGATCATCAGGAACTCGTCGGCCAGCTCGCGCAGCGCGGGCTCCTGGCTGGCAAACCCGAGCACGCTGCCCGGTGAGAGCACATAGACGAGGGCAAAGGGCAGGCTCACCGCCAGGGCGCCCACCAGGGCCAGGGCCAGGGAGCGGCGCACCCCGGCCATCTCGCCACGGCCGAAATATTGTGCCGCCAACACCGAGACCCCGCCCGAGAGCCCCGCTATCACCAGCAGATTGAAGAAGAAGACCCGGTTGCCCAAGCCGACCGCCGCCACAGCCGTGGTGCCGAGCTGGCTCACCATCATGATGTCGATGAGGCCGAGCAGGGAGAACATCATGGATTGCAGCGAAACCGGCAGGGCCAGTCGCCACAGTCGCGTCATGAACTCGCGATCGGTGGTTTGTTTTAAAATCGCTTGCCAATAATTCATTTATGTTAACCGGGTTGGTAAAAATCAGGGTTTGTCGTGGGTATGATAGGGGTGATATCGGGAGGCTTCACTGTGAGCCTCTCTCGGCTTTCTTGTGCAAAACTATCCTGTTGAGGTGCTATGCCATTTATCAGCGAGTGTCTGGAAATCGCCCCGGCCTGCGAAGAGCGGATGCTGGGACGCGAAGGGCTGCCCCTGCTTGGGGAGGCAGGCGTCTTCCTGACCGGCCTCTCGACGATACGGGAGCACTACCTTATCCGCCGCAACCGACCGGAGTTTCATATCCTGATGGTGAGCCATGACGAGGGGGGCGCCCTGCTCACCGATGGCGGGGAGCAGCCCATCCCGGCGGGAGCCCTGGTCTTTCTCCCGGCCGCCGTGCCGGGGGGCTTCAGGCTGGTGGGGGAAGCCTGGCATACCAGTTGGATCCTGCTTGACGACGTGCCGCGCTGGCAGCATCTGCACCGGCTTGGCCATCGCATCTGGCAGGGGGAGGAGGGGGAGCAGCTCTACCACCTGCTCAGCCTGATGCAGGGGGAGGGAATACGTTCGCCGCTCCAGCCCCAGCTGCTGAGCCTGCTGCTGGCGCTCTTGGAGCGGACCCTGCAGGGGGAGGTGCGCGGCACGCCGGAGTTGCGGCTACAGGCGCTGTTTCGGCGGGTGGAGGCACGTCTGGACGAGCCCTGGAGCGTGGCCCTGCTGGCCGACCAGATGGCCTGCTCGGTGCCCCATCTGCACCGGCTCTGCCAGCAGGTGTTCGGCATGGGCCCCATGGCCTGGCTCACCGGGCTTCGCATGAACAAGGCGCGCCAGTTGCTGCTCTACACCAACTGGCCGCTGGCCGAGCTGGCGGCCCGGGTCGGATACAGCGACGGCGCCAACTTTGCCAACCGTTTTCGGCGTCTGACGGGTCAGACTCCGGGGGCCTTTCGTCGACTGGGTCGCAAACCTTTCGCAAGGGAGGTGCAAACCCTTTGAAATTGTTGGCTCAAGCCCATAGGATCGACGGGCCACACAGTCAAGGTACAGATCCATGTTTGAAGATAATAATCAAAAACGTCCCCTCTACATTCCCTACGCAGGTCCAGCCCTGCTGGAGACGCCGTTGCTCAACAAGGGCAGCGCCTTCACCAGCGAAGAACGCAGCAGCTTCAATCTGGAAGGTCTGCTGCCCCAGAACATCGAAACCATCGAAGAGCAGGCAGAGCGTGCCTATCGCCAGTTCATGGCGTTTGGCAACGACATGGACAAGCACATCTATTTGCGGAACATCCAGGATACCAACGAAACGCTCTTCTACCGCCTGCTGAACAATCATCTCACCGAAATGCTGCCGGTCATCTACACCCCGACGGTCGGCAAGGCGTGCGAGGAGTTCTCCAACATCTATCGTCGTGCTCGCGGCCTCTTTATCTCCTATCCGGACAAGGACAGGATCGATGACATGCTGCAAAACGCCACCAAGCAGAACGTCAAGGTGATCGTGGTCACCGATGGCGAACGCATCCTGGGTCTCGGGGATCAGGGCATCGGCGGCATGGGCATTCCCATCGGCAAGCTCTCCCTCTACACCGCCTGTGGCGGCATCTCCCCGGCCTACTGCCTGCCGGTGGTGCTGGACGTGGGCACCAACAACCAGCAGCTGCTGAACGACCCCTTCTACATGGGGTGGCGCCATCCGCGCATCTCCGGCGAAGAGTACGACGAGTTCGTCGATGCCTTCATCCAGGCGGTCAAGCGCCGCTGGCCGGACATCCTGCTGCAGTTCGAGGATTTCGCCCAGGGCAATGCCACCCCGCTGCTCAACCGCTACAAGGATGAGCTGTGTTGCTTCAACGATGACATTCAGGGGACCGCCGCGGTGACCCTGGGCAGCCTCATCGCCGCCTGCAAGGCCTCCGGTGCCAAACTCTCCGAGAAGCGGGTCGCCTTCCTCGGGGCGGGCAGTGCCGGGTGCGGCATCGCCGAGCAGATCGTGGCGCAGATGAAGGCCGAAGGGCTGACCGACGCCGAGGCGCGGGGCCGGGTCTTCATGGTGGACCGATTCGGTCTCATCACCGACAAGATCCCCAACCAGCTCGACTTCCAGCGCAAGCTCTCCCAGCCGGTCGAGCGGATCAAGGAGTGGCCGGTGGGGGACAACATCTCCCTGCTGGAGGTGATGGAGCACGGTCGCCCGGACATCCTGATCGGGGTCTCCGGCCAGCCGGGTCTGTTTACCGAAGAGGTGGTCAAGACCATGCACAAGCACTGTGCCCGTCCCATCATCTTCCCGCTCTCCAACCCCACTTCCCGTGTGGAAGCAACCCCGGCGGATCTCATTCGTTGGACCGACGGCCAGGTGCTGGTCGCCACCGGCAGCCCGTTCGCACCGGTGGAGTACAAGGGCAAGCGCTACGTCATCGCCCAGTGCAACAACTCCTTCATCTTCCCGGGTATCGGCCTTGGGGTGATCGCCTCCGGTGCCAACCGGGTGACCGATGCCATGATGATGTCGGCCAGCCGTGCCCTGGCGGATTGTTCACCCCTGGTGAAGGGGGAAGAGGGCTCCTTGCTGCCGGATCTGGCGGACATCCATCAGGTCTCCCGCTACATCGCCAAGATGGTGGCCAAGACCGCCATGTTGCAGGGCAAGGCGGTGCAGACCCCCGATGATGTGATCGATCAGGCCATCGAGGCGAACTTCTGGCGCCCCGAGTACCGCCGCTATCGTCGTACTTCCTTCTGATCCCAAGGGGACAGACACGCAGAAGGGATGCCTCGGCATCCCTTTTTTGTGCACGGCTGTGAAGGAAGAGGAGGTTATTGTGCCGGTTGCTCGGCGGGGGCGGGCTCGGCGGGATTGCTGACACCGGTGACCCGGATTTCGACCCGGCGATCCGGGGCCAGGCAGTCGATGAGGGCAGCCCTGGCCTTGATGGCATCACACTGGGTGCCGGTGACCGGGTTGCTCTCGCCGTTGCCCTGAATGCTCACCTTGTCGGCGGGCAGCCCCTTGCCAATCAGGAAGTTGGCGACCGTGCTTGCACGGGCCTCCGACAGTGCCTGGTTGTTGGCATCCGAGCCGATGCGGTCGGTGTAGCCCATCACCATGGCGTTGCCATCTTTGGGTTTGACGTCGACGATCTGCTGGTAGAGGGCGTCGAGTGCCTGCATCCCCTCCGGTTTGAGCTCCGCCTTGCCAAAGGCAAACAGCACATCCGAACTCAGGTTGAAGGTCTGATCCACCGGCTCGGGAGCCGGGGGCGGCGGTGCCACGACCAGAGGCGCGGCCACCGGCACTGCGGCGACGGTGCGATTGGGGTGAAGCACCAGCTCGATGGTGGTGGTACTGATGTCGCTGACCCAGCGTTTGGTACCGCTGCCCACCTTGTCGTTGTCAGGATCGTCCCCGACTCGCACCATGTAGCGGTAGCGGGTCTGGATGTCTACCCAGTCGCTCAGTCTGGCGGTCAGGCCCAGACCCGCCAGGGGAGCCAGGTTGTCATCTCCCCCGTTGACGGAGTCGACGTGATAGAGATAACCGCCCCCTTCGGCAAAGACAGAGAAGATGTCCCCCAGCGGTAAACGGCCAATGACCGACAGGGTGGCCCCCTTGCTGTTGAAGTCCTGGCCGGCAATATCCCAGTCACCGGTGGAGAGGTAGCCGAGCTCTGCCCCCAGATTCTCGTTGTAGTTGTAGCCGACAAAGGCGTTGATGGCGGTCGCGTCCTTGCCGACGTCCTGGCTGAAATCATCGATGTCATGGGCAAAGGCCCAGCCACCCCCAGCCCCCACATACCAGTCGTGAACAGGTGCCGCCTGGGCGGCACTCGTCGCCAATGCCAATGCAATCCACACAGGTTTCAGTCTTATGTTCATCGCGTATCCTCGTCGATGTTGGGTGTTATAGGGCTCCCAGCCCTTTGCTATGTATAGCCAACATTATGTATAGGCGATGTGAGCGCATTAACCATTTAAGTGACGCATCTGTATGGAAAATCGGTGAGACAGGCAGGTGGGCTGCCCGCGCTGGCGGTGCCGTCCGGGCATTAAAAAAGGGGCCGGAATGGCCCCTTTTTGCAACAGGTGGTTGTCCCCTTATTGCTGCACTTCCTGTACGCCGGTGACGCGCACTTCGACGCGGCGATCCGGTGCCAGGCAGGCGATCAGCTGAGCCTTGGCCTTGATGCCGTCACACTGGGTGCCGGTGACCGGGTTGGCTTCACCACGACCTTCGATGGAAACCTTGCCAGCCGGCAGACCCTTGCCAACCAGGAAGTCGGCCACGGTGCGGGCACGGGCTTCAGACAGCTTCAGGTTGTAGGCATCGGAGCCGATGCGGTCGGTGTAACCCACCACCACGGCGCTGCCATCTTTCGGCTGGACGTCGACGATCTGCTGATACAGGGTGTTGAGCGCAGCAGCCCCTTCCGGCTTCAGGGTGGATTTGCCGAAGGCAAACAGCACGTCCGAGCTCAGGGAGAAGTTCTTGTCGACCATGACGGGCTCGGGAACCGGCTCGGGAGCCGGTGCCGGGGCCGGTGCCACATAGGTGGTGCGGTTCGGGTGCATCACCAGTTCCAGGGTGGCGACGCTCATGTCGGTTTTCCAGGTTTTCTGATCGTCACCCAGATCCCACATGTAGCGGTAGCGGGCCTGCAGGTCGATAAGGTCGGAGAGCTTGGCAGTCAGACCCAGACCCGCCAGCGGCGAGGTGCCGTTGTCGCTCTGGCCATTACCGTTGACGTGGTTGAAGTAGGCACCCCCTTCGGCGAAGACGGAGAAGATGTCATTCATGGGCAGGCGTGCGATACCGGACAGGGTGGCACCCTGGGTCTTGAAGTCGACGCCATCGACGCCGGCTTTGCCGGCATAGAGATAGCCGAGCTCGGCGGCAAAGTTCTCGGTGAAGTTGTAACCGCCGAACAGGGAGAGCGCGGTGGCGTCCTTGTCAGCATCCTGGCCGAAGGTATCCAGGTCGTGGCCATAGGCCCAACCTGCACCCATACCCGTGTACCAGTCGTCGGCCGCCTGAGCGGTGGTGGTTCCCATGGCTGCAATGGCCAGAGCAATCAGGGTTGGTGCCATTTTCATTTTCATCGTTTTATCCTCGTTGAGTTGCCGTGCTATGGGCGTACTGCGCACTCTTTGTTATGCCGGCCTCAGATGACACTTCATGTGCGACACCGTGAGCGGATCACGGACGGCTTGAATAAAAAATGGATGGAAACCTGGATTCTCATGAAGCTGTTTCTCCATGGACAACTAACCGGGCACTGAGCACTTTTAATAGTTCATCCAATGTCTTACAAGCGTTGCTACTGTATTCTTTTGAATCAGCGTGATCAAGTTTCTGCACAGATATGCAGCGCCGACACCGGTGTCGCGGGGCCGCAATAGGGGAGCAAAGGGGAGAAAAGGTGAGACAGAGAGTGTCGCTGGGGGGAGGAGAGAGACAGCAAAAGGGGATGCCGTTGCATCCCCTTTTTTACGTTACCTGAGCGAAGTCAGATTACTTTTGAACTTCTTGTACGCCGGATACGCGAACTTCTACGCGACGGTCCGGAGCCAGGCAGGAGATCAGCTGAGCCTTGGCCTTGACGCCGTCACACTTGGTGCCGGTGACCGGGTTGGCTTCGCCGCGACCTTCGATGGCAACCTTGCTGGCAGCCATACCTTTGCTGACTAGGAAGTTGGCAACGGTGCGGGCACGAGCTTCAGACAGCTTCTGGTTGTAAGCGTCGGAACCGATACGGTCGGTGTAACCAACAACAACGGCGTTGCCGTCTTTCGGCTGGAACTCAACGATTTGCTGGTACAGAGCGTTCAGGGCTTGCACACCTTCGGCCTTCAGGCTGTCTTTGCCAAAGGCGAACAGCACGTCGGAGTTCAGGGCGAAGTTCTTCTCAACGATTTGCGGAGCCGGGGCCGGTGCTTCTTCAACAACCGGGGCCGGAGCAGGCGCTACGTAGGAAGTACGGAACGGGTGGTAAACGGCTTCCAGGGTCGCAACGCTCTGGTTGGACTTGTAGCGTACGTTGTCGGCGTGCAGGTCAGCCACGTCCCACATGTAGCGGTAGCGAGCTTGCAGATCCAGCGCGTCGTTGACCTTGTAGGTCACACCGGCACCGGCCAGCGGGGATACTTTGGTATCGCTGGTACCCAGACCGTCGGTGTGGCCCCAGTAGGCGCCAGCTTCACCGAACAGGGAGAAATCGTTGCCCAGCGGCAGACGAGCGATACCGGACAGGGTGGCACCCTGGCTCTCGTAACGGTTGCCGTCGGTGTTGCCACGGCCGGTGTACTGGTAGCCCAGCTCGGAACCGAAGTATTCGTTGAAGTTGTAACCAACGAAGGCATTGGCAGCAGCCGCATCTTCTTCGCCAACGTTCACGCCTTCGATCTTGTTCAGACCGTTGAAGTGAGTTGCACCAACACCGGCGCCGAAGTAGATGTCGTCAGCGGCGTGAGCTGCAGTTGCACCCATGGTGGCCATAGCGATGGCGATCAGGGAAGGAGCCATTTTCATCATAAAATAATCCTCGTTGAGATGGCACGTTGTTCACGTGCTTCGCACTTTGTAATTTATGTAAGCTGCTGGCTCTGTCGACCAACGACGTTGGTGCGAACAGGGATCCTAGATCCATCCAGGAGGCACGTATCTGGGTGCACAAGTGCGCGGGTTGCACTGTCGACAATGCATACTCCGCCACGAACAGCCGACGTCATTCCGATGACGTGGCGCACTTTATGCCCATTTCAAAACATGATCAAGCTCACAGATAAGGGATGGGGCAAATTGTGTCGTAGGGATAACTGGCTGTTTCTTGGGATTTATTAGTGATCCAAGTAGGCGCGATGCAGTTTCTTCTCAAGCTTCATATAAGCCTCAGCCCAAGCGTGCCGCAGGGTGGCGTCACCAGCCCTGACCGAGAGGACAGCAAGATAGTCCGCCTCAGTTGCTTCGCACAGCAAGGGTGTGAAACTGAGCAAGAAGTGACGGGCGAGGTAGGGATCGAGAGGCCAGATGTTGAGGATGGCCCGCGCCACGGGCTGGACGGCGGTGGAGCAGATGAAGTGCCGATGACCCGCTTCCAGCCATTGGGCCATCTCGGCGAGGCTTTCTTCCGGCACGATGCCGCCATCGCCTTTCTCCCTGGCCAGCGTCATCGTGTGACCATTGCCCAGTGCCAGGGTGCCGTTTTCTGCCACGACGCCGTCGTGGCTGCGCAGGGGAAGCGTCGTCTGGCCTTCAAGATAGAGGCTGCAGCTGTCCGGGAGGGCCGCCAGCACGGTGGCGGCGTCCCCCTGCATGGCCATGGGCAGCCAGAACGCTTCGGCCCGGGTCTGCAGACCCTGGGCGAGCTGACGGGGGAGGGAGTCCGGGTCGGAATGAAGACGGGAAATGATGCCGGGAAATGCCATGTTGATGACTCTCTTGGAAATAACCGGCGAATTATACGAGGGATGGCCGGGCAACAAGAAAGGTTTCTTTTCGAGACTGTTTACCTGAGGCGACGCAGCGATTACCATCCCCGAGGTTTGTGAAGGGTTGTCGTCGAAAGACGCTGATTATAGATAGAGGCTCGACCATAACGAGTCCGTTCAAAACTGATACACTTGACTACGAGTCGTCGCGAAAAATAAAGGTGGAGTCAATCCGCCGAACGGAGTATGAAACACATGAATTCAAATATCGTAACTGTTGGCAAGAAGATCCGTCAGATCCGCGAAGCGGTAGGCCTGAGCCGTCCCAAGTTTGCCGATCTGCTGGGCGTCCCCCCAACCACCCTGAAGAACTATGAACTGGGTTACCGTGAAGTCGGAGGCGCCTTCCTGGTTGCCCTGGCCCACCACCCCGATCTGCACAAGTTCACCCTCTGGCTGCTGGCTGACAAGAAAGTCGCCGAAATCGGCCAGATCGGTCCGGACGATATTGCCAAGGCTTGATTCAGTTCAACCTTGATAAAAATGCCGCCCTCGAGGCGGCATTTTTTATTTGTCAAAATGGATGATTATTTAATTAAATAATGCGTTGTGTGCGGTCAACGGCGATTTTCACTAAATCATCTTGTCGGGCTGGATTAATCCACGGAACACTCCGACCCTTTTAATTCAGGCGGTGATCCACACAGCGAGACAACGATGAGCCAATCCATTACCAAAGCCAGAGATGGGTTTACCAGCACCTTTGGCGTGCTGGCCGCGACCCTGGGGTCTGCCGTCGGGCTCGGCAATATCTGGAAGTTTCCCTATCTGACCGGTGAGAACGGTGGCGCCGGTTTTCTGCTGGTCTATGTCATCGCCACTCTGCTGGTGGGATTGCCGGTGATGATCTCCGAGATCATGCTGGGGCGCGAGGCCAGGACGGATGCGGTCAGCGGGCTCATCAAGCTGGCTCCGAAGGGGCAACCCTGGTGGCTGATCGCCGCCATGGGGGTGAGCGCGGCCTTCCTCATCATGTCGTTCTACTCCGAGGTGGCGGCCTGGGTGTTTGCCTACATCTTCAAGGCGGCCAGCGGCGAGATCCTCTCCACCGATCCCGCCGTCACGGGTGCTGCCTTCAATTCACTCATCACGGATCCCTTGCAGAGTCTGCTCTGGCAGTGGCTGGTGCTGGCCCTGATGGGGGGGATCTTGCTGATGGGGGTCTCCAGGGGGATCGAAGCGGTCACCAAGCGGTTGATGCCACTGCTCTTCATCCTGCTGCTGGTGATAGGCGTGCGCAGCCTGACTCTGCCCGGAGCAAGCGAAGGACTGCATTTCCTGTTCTCGCCGGATTTCTCCAAGGTGACCGCAGGCGTCGTGCTGACGGCCATGGGGCTGGCGTTCTTCAAGCTCTCCATCGGGATGGGCTGCATGATGACCTATGGCAGCTATTTTCGCGATGATCAGCACCTCCCTCTCACCACGGTACGAGTGATGTGCGCGGATCTCTTCGTCTCCATGCTGGCGGGGATCGCCATCTTCCCGGCGGTGTTTGCCTTTGGCTTCGAGCCGAGCGCAGGCCCCTCCCTGCTGTTCATCACCATACCCGCGGTCTTTGCCAGCATCCCGTTTGGACACCTCTTCATGGTGCTCTTTTTCGTGCTCTCCGCCATCGCAGCCACCGGGGCCATGCTCTCCATCCTGGAGGTGCCGGTCTCGGTGCTCTCCGAGCGCTTTCACATGAGCCGCATAAGGGCAACCTTGATCAACCTGCTGGTACTGGGGGCGGTCGGCTCGACCTGTGCGCTCTCGAGCAGCACGCTGGCGGATGTGCAGGTTGGCGGGAAAACCTTCTTCGATCTGTTCGACTTCGTCTCTTCCAACGTGCTGATGCCCCTTGGCGGCATCTTCCTCTGCCTCTTTGTGGGCTGGGTATGGGGATTCGAGCGGATGACGACGGCGCTGACCAATGGAGGCAAGCTATCGCTGCCCATCCTCAGGCCCCTGTTTTTCATCATCCGCTATGTGTCGCCGCTGCTGATCCTGGTAGTGATGCTCAAGGGGCTGGGGCTGTTCTGAGCCGCGTCGCCAGAAACAAAAAAGCGCCTATTGGCGCTCTTTTTGTCTTTTACCCCGATATGTCTTCATATCAGGCAGAGTCGTGACAGCTCCTCCTTGAGCTGCTCCAGGTTGCGCTCGACACAGGCTTCCCCCTCGTTGATGGCGTCGCTCGCGCGGTGGAAATCCATGATGGAGAGGTTGCCAAGGCGCGGGCAGAGCTGGATCTCGGGGGGATCCCCGGCCATCCGGGCACGGGTGATGCGCTCCTGCATGATGTTGATGGAGCCCGTCATCACCCCCCACATGCCGGGGGTACTGGGTTCGCGCTCGCCCCGGTTCAACCACTGGCTGAGCAGCCCCCCCTGCACGGGCTCGTCCGGTTCGTCGGTCCAGGGCTGGTGCATGTCGGTGTTGAGGTTGACGGCGATCACCACCTCGGCTCCCATGGCGCGGGCCAGGGAGATGGGGACCGGGTTGACCACGGCCCCGTCCACCAGCCAGCGATCCTCCACCCGGGTCGGGGTGAGCAGGCCGGGCATGCCGCAGGAGGCGCGCACACACTGGCGAAGCGGCCCTTCCTGCAACCAGATCTCGCGACCGGTATCGAGTTCGGTGGCGACGCAGGCAAAGGGCAGCGGCAGGCTTTCGATGGCGGGATCCCCCAGATGGCCGGCGGCGATGCCAAACACCTTGTCACCGCGAAACAGGCCGCCTGAGAGGGCAGGATCGAGCAGCCCCATGACCTGCAGGCGGCTGAAGCCGCGCACCCAGCTCTCCAGCTTGTCCAGTTCACCAGCGGCATAGGCTGCGCCGACAAAGCTGCCGATGGAGCAGCCAGCCACCAGATCCGGCTTGACGCCCAGTCGCTCCAGGGCACGGATGATGCCGATGTGGGCCCATCCTCGGGCCGCACCGCTGCCCAGGGCCAATCCCAGACGGGGTTTTCGTGACACAGTTGCGTCTCCTGACATGAAGTGGGAGTCCAGCTTACTCCGGCTTCTCCTGCCCGTCATCCTGCCACGCTTCGCTGCGATTGCGGCCGTTGGCCTTGGCCTGATAGAGGGCGATATCGGCGCGGCGGATCACCTCCTGCAAGGAGATGGCCGGTGACTGGCGACAGTGGCCCAGGCTGACGGTCACCTTCAGCTCGGCCGCGATGGCGCTCCAGGGATGCTCTGCTATGCACAGACGAAGCCGCTCGGCCAAGGGGGCCAGAGGGATCGCTTCATCGGCGACGAGCAGCAGGAACTCCTCGCCGCCCCAGCGGATCAGGTGGCACTCCCGTGTCAGCAGGGACTGGCAGAGCTGCACCAGACGGATGAGGACCTGATCGCCCACCCCGTGGCCGAAACGGTCGTTGACTTGTTTGAAGTGATCGCAGTCAAACATGATGGCGCCGATGCGTTGGCGGCCTGCCAGGGCCTGGCGGTGTTCGAAGGCATCGAAGTAGTGGCGGTTGAAGGCGCCGGTCAGGGCATCGTGGCGCGACAGATAGTTGAGGCGGCGGTTGAGGCGCTGGGCACGCAGGCTGGAGACGGTCGCCACCACCAGACAGAGAATGGTGATGAGCGCCGTCGCCGATTGCCACAACAGCGTCTGCAGCAGAGGCAGCAGCGGGATGCGATGGATGAGGGAGAGCGGTGTCTCCGGGATGGGGTAGACGAGCTGCAAGGCGCCCTGTTGCCACTCATATTCCGCTGACTGCGCCGTCCTGACCGGGGGCGGTGCGGTACCGGACTGGCTGCTGGCGAGGATCTGCTGATGGGCGTTGAGCAGGAACAGGGTGCCAATCCGGGGGGCGAGGCGGTGCAGGGTCTGCGCCAGCGTGACGGTCTGGATGTCGATGCTGAGCAGGCCAATGATCTGGCCGCCCTGGGTAATGGGCTGGGAGAGGGTGATCATCTGCCCCCGTCCGGCAAAATCCTGGTAGGGGCGCGAGAGCATGGCGTGCTCCAGGTGGGGATGCCTGGCCATCGCCTCCTGCCAGTAGGCCTTGCTGTAAATCACGGGATCGAAGCGAAACTGGCTGGATGGCACCCAGGGATAGAGGTAGATGAAATTGTCCGTACCGGTGAAGTAGATCCAGGCCACGTCCCTGTCCAGCAGCTTGCTGGCCGTGGCGAGCAGGGGGGAGAGGCTGAGGGCGAGATGTATTCTGGCTTGCCGCTCGCTGCCGTCATGGGGCAGCGGGCCCTGCCCGGTCAGGTTGCCGATGAGGGCGGGGGCAGATCGACGGGGATGCGATCCAGATTGATGCCGTGCTCCCCGTCGGATTGCAGCGCCTGATAGAGCTGGCGAGAGAGCACGGACTGGGGATTGCTGCGCAGGCGCTCCTCCGCCTGGCCGCGCATGGCCTCAAGGAAGGTCTCCATCCGCTGGTGCTGGCTGCTGAGCTGGGTCGCGGCGTTGATGGTGTCACGCTTGTTGATCTCGGTAACCTGGCGAAACGCATGTTGCAGGGCGAGCAACAGCAGCAGCAGGCCGAGGCCCAGCAGCAGCCACTGCAATCGGTATCTGGCAAAGGCGGGGGAGGGAATGGACATGGGCGTACCGGAAGATGGCGAGAGTCGGCATCAGTGTAAGGCAGAACCCTGACGCGCGTGCCGACAAGATGCGTTTTTGATGATCTTCTCACCGGACTGTTACGTTTTGTCACATTTATACATAGTCACGGCATAGTCAGGGGGTAACATGGTGCCATCCTTGATGAAGCTATCTCTTCTTCCTCTCTCTTTGACTGCATGGATCTTGTGATGAAAACGCGCGTGTGGCTGTGGCTTTTCCCTCTTCTTCTATTGCTGGCGGCGGGCGCCTGGCATCTGCGGCAGGCTGAACCTGCCAGCAAGCCTGCACCAAGAGAGATCAATATCAGGGCCGAAACCGTCAGGCAGAGCCTGGCCGAGCCCTCCATCAAGCTGGTGAGCAAGCTTGCGGCCAATCGCTCCGTGGCCATCAGTCCCGAGGTGACCGGCCGCATTGCCACCATCGCGGTGAGCTCCGGCCAGCAGGTCACACAGGGGCAGACCCTGATCGCCCTGGATGCGGGCAAGCAGCAGGCGGAGCTGGCCGAGCAGAGCGCCAGCGTGCGCGACGAGGTCCGCAAGCTGCGGGACATGCGCAAGCTGGTGGCGCGAGGCGCCGTCACCACCTCGGAGCTGGAGGGGCAGGAGGCGACTGTTGCCCAGGCCCAGGCCCGGGTCGATGCGGCCCGTTACGAGCTCTCCCTGCGCACCCTGGCCGCCCCCTTCGACGGCACCGTCAGCCTCATCGATCTCAGCGAAGGAGCCCTGGTCAACAGCGGCGACGTGCTCTTGCATCTGGACGAGCTGGCAAAACTGCGGCTCGATCTGGCGGTGCCCGAGCGCTACCTCTCCCTGCTGCGCCCCGGCATGGCGGTGACGGCAACCAGCTCGGCCTGGCCGGATCAATCCTTTTCCGGCGTGCTGGAGACCCTCGACAGCCGGATCTCCAGCGACACCCAGAACATCAAGGCCCGCGTCATCCTGCCCAACACCGGTGGCCAGCTGCGTCCCGGCATGCTGATGAACGTGGATCTCTCTCTGCCACCCCAGAAGATGACCCTGATCCCCGCCCAGTCGGTGGAGTATGCCGGCGAGCAGCGCTTCGTCTATCGCCTGGAGGCGGACGGACGGGTGAAGCGCGTGCCGGTGGAGCTTGGCGACACCCATGGCGAGGCCGTCTGGGTGCTCAAGGGGCTCAGCGTCGGCGATCGCATCGCGGTGGAGGGGCTGGTCAATCTGCGCGACGGCGCCCAGGTACGTGATCTGGGCGAGGTGAAAGGCTGATGTGGCTCTCCGATATCTCAGTACGCCGTCCCCTGGTGGCGGTGGTCATCAGCGCCCTGCTCACCGTGTTCGGCCTGGTGGCCTTCAGCAAACTCACCGTGCGGGAGATGCCGGATGTGCAGACTCCGTCCGTCTCCATCACCACCACCTATGAGGGGGCGGCCCCCGAGGTGATGGAGAGCCAGGTCACCAAGCCCATCGAGGATCAGCTCTCCGGCATCAGCGGCATCAAGAACATCAACTCGGTGACCCGCAAGGGGCGCTCCTCCATCACGGTGGAGTTCAAGCTCGGCTGGAACATGCTGGAGGGCACCTCCGACGTGCGTGACGCCATCTCCCGGGCCAGACCCAAGCTGCCAGACGGGGCGGACGAGCCCATGGTGACCAAGGACAACGGCAACGGGGATGTGGCCATCTGGCTCAATTTCAGCAGCACCCAGATGGATCGTACCGCCATGACGGATTACGCCAATCGCATGCTGGTGGACCCCTTGAGCCTGGTGGACGGGGTGAGCGAGGTCTCCCTCTCCGGGGACCTGACCCAGGTGATGTACGTGCGGCTGCGCCCCGCCGACATGGCGGCCCGCGGCATCACGGTGGCCGACGTGCAGGATGCCCTCAAGCGGGAGAACATCGAGCTGCCGGGCGGCGAGATCCGCAACAACACCATGACCATGGCGGTGCAGATCGCACGGCTCTATCACAGTGCGGAAGATTTTCGCACCCTGCCAGTGAAAACCGCCACCAATGGTCAGAGCATCTATCTGGCGGACATTGCGGATGTGGAGGTGGGGGCCAAGAACGAAGACAGCGCCTATCAGCGCAATGGCCGCGAGAGCCTGGGGATTGGCATCGTCGCTCAGTCCACCGCCAATCCCCTGGCGGTGGCCCAGGGCATCGAGAAGAAGCTCGTGGAGATGCAGCGCTTCCTGCCGGAGGGGGCCACCCTTGAGGTCGACTACGACTCCACCATCTTCATCAAGCAGGCCATCGACGAGGTGTATGAGACACTCGCCATCTGCGCCCTGCTGGTGGTCGCCGTACTCTATCTCTTCCTCGGGCAGGGGCGCACCACCCTCATTCCGGCCATCACGGTGCCCGTCTCCCTGATTTCGGCCTTCATCGGTGCCTGGTATCTGGGCTTTTCCATCAACCTCATTACCTTGCTGGCCCTCATCCTCGCCATCGGCCTGGTGGTGGATGACGCCATCGTGGTGGTAGAGAACATCCACCACCACCTGCAACGGGGCGAGTCCCCCTTGATGGCGGCCTGGCACGGCACCCGGGAGGTGGGCTTTGCCGTCATCGCCACCACCGCCGTGCTGGTGATGGTGTTCGTGCCCATCGCCTTTATGGATGGCATGGTGGGGCGCCTCTTCACCGAGTTCGCCATCCTGCTCTCCCTGGCTGTGCTCTTCTCCTCCCTGGTGGCGCTCACCCTGACCCCGGCCATGGGCTCCTGGCTGATGCGTGCCGTGGACAAACCCAACGCCCTGACCACCACCCTGGACAAGGGACTTGGCTGGGTGGAGGAGCGTTATCGCCGCGTGCTGGGGGCCGTGCTGCGCCGCGCCGTCTGGATGCCCCTGGTGTTGCTGCTTTGCCTTGGCGGCATTGGCGCCCTCTTTGGCAAGCTGCCCGCGAGCCTCACCCCGACCGAGGACAGGGGCGTGCTCTATGTGTTCGTGAAAGGGGCGGAGGGCACCAGCATCGAGCGGATGAAGCGCAACATGCAGCAGGTGGAGGCCGCCATCCTGCCGCTGCTCGGCAAGGGGGTGGTGCAGGCCATGAGCTTCAGCACCCCGGCCTTCGGGCGCGGCGGCGATCAGACCGGCATGGCCATCATCCAGCTCAGCGACTGGGCGGTGCGGGAGGAAACGGCCACCGAGTTTGGCCGCTCCCTGAGCGGCCGCCTCGCCGGCATCCCCGACGTGATGATCCGCACCTTCCAGCCGGGGTTCAGAGGCGGCTCCACCGCGGCGGTGCAGTTCGTGCTGCAAGGCTCCGATTACGGCGAGCTCAACCAGCAGGGGCTGGCGCTCAAGGAGGCGGCGGCCCAAAGCGGGCTGATGCAGAGCCCGGATCTCGACTATGCCGAGAAGACCCCGGAGCTGCAGGTGACCATAGAGCGGGAGCGAGCCACCCAGCTCGGCATTCCGGTCTCCACCATCGCAAGCTCCCTGCAGGCCCTGCTCGGCGGCGTCAGCCAGACCACCTATGTGGACAGGGGTGAAGAGTATGATGTCTACCTGCGCGCCAACCAGACCCAGTTCAACGGTATCTCCGACATCAGCCGCATCTATTTGAAGGCCGCGAGCGGCGAGATGGTGAGCCTCTCCACCCTGGCGACCGTCACCCAGGTGGCGAGTCCCCAGCGCCTCAACCACTACCAGCGCCAGAAGGCGGTCACCCTCACCGCGGACGTGGCCCCCGGCCACACCCTGGGGGAGATGCTCGACTTCCTGGATGGCTGGGCCGCGGATCACCTGCCCACCGGCATGTCGGTGGATTATGCCGGCGAGTCCAAGGACTATCGCGACAACCAGGGGGAGATGGCACTGGTGTTCGGCCTGGCCCTGCTGGTGGTCTATCTGGTGCTGGTGGCCCAGTTCGAGAGCCTGCTGACCCCGGCGGTGGTGATGATGACGGTGCCACTCGGCATCTTCGGCGGCCTGCTCGGCCTCTGGCTCACGGGGCAGGAGCTCAGCATCTACAGCCAGATAGGCATGATCATGCTCATCGGCATGGTGACCAAGAACGGCATCCTCATCGTCGAATTCATCAACCAGCTGCGCCAGCGGGGTGAAGGGTTCGAGGAGGCGATCATCAAGGGGTCGGTGCGCCGCCTGCGCCCCATCTTGATGACCTCGCTCACCGCCATCATCGGCGCCGTGCCCCTGATGCTCTCCATGGGGGCGGGGTACGAGAGCCGGATGGCCGTGGGAACCGTGGTCTTCTTCGGCTTGTCCTTGGCGACCCTGGTGACCCTGCTGGTGGTGCCCGCCATCTATCACCTGATCGCCAGACGCGCGGGGATGACGGGGGCGCGGGACAGGCTGGTGGACGAGGTACTGGCCACGGCAACCCCGGCCAGTCCCTCCCCGGTGCCGGGGGCGGTGGCCCCCGAGGGGCGTGACAAACCGGCGGCCTAGCGTGCCGACCCGCATGACAGCAAGCAGGGCGCCAATGGGCGCCCTGCTTGTTGATGAGATCGGAGTCTGTCACGCCGACCTGTCGCGCCCGCTCGAAGGAGCCCCTTCCCCTCGCGTTCTGTAGGGGCAAAAAGCCGTCGCCCCCGCCTGGCTCTGCCGGTATAATGCGCGACCCGAATTGTTCCAGGTGGTCAAAATGCAGCCGGTTACCAACCTCTTCTCCTATCCCCGTTACTGGGCCGAGTGCTACGGCACGGCGCCCTTCCTGCCCATGTCCCGCGCGGAGATGGACAAGCTCGGCTGGGACAGCTGCGACATCGTGCTGGTGACAGGCGACGCCTACGTGGATCACCCGAGCTTCGGCATGGCGGTGATCGGCCGCATGCTCGAATCCCAGGGTTTTCGGGTCGGCATCATCGCCCAGCCGGACTGGTCATCGAAAGATGACTTCATGCGCCTGGGCAAGCCCAATCTCTTCTACGGGGTGACGGCGGGCAACATGGACTCCATGATCAACCGCTACACCGCCGACAAGAAGCTGCGCCACGACGACGCCTACACCCCGGGGGATGTGGGCGGCAAGCGGCCGGACCGCGCCACTCTGGTCTACACCCAGCGCTGCAAAGAGGCCTATAAAGAGGTGCCGGTGGTCATCGGCGGCATCGAGGCATCCCTGCGCCGCATCGCCCATTACGACTACTGGTCCGAGACCATCCGTCGCTCCATCCTGATCGACGCCAAGGCCGACATCCTCATCTATGGCAACGCCGAGCGGCCGCTGGTGGAGGTGGCTCACCGTATCGCAGGTGGCGAGACCATCGACACCATGCAGGACATTCGCGGCACTGCGGTGATCCGCAAGGAGCCGCTGCCGGGCTGGCGCGGGGTGGATTCGAGCAAGCTCGACCAGATTGGCCGCATCGATCCCATCCCCAACCCCTATATGGAAGGGGCGCCCTGCAGCGATGACGAAGGCACGGCGCCGATGGAGCAGGAAGCCAAGCCCATCCTGGTACAACCCCCTAAGCAAAAGCCGTGGGAGCTGACCTACGTCAAGCTGCCGGCGTTCGAGCGGGTGAAGGAGGACAAGGTGCTCTACGCCCATGCGTCCCGCATCCTGCACCACGAGACCAACCCGGGCTGCGCCCGCGCCCTCTCCCAGGCCCACGGCGATCGCATCATCTGGGTCAACCCGCCTGCCTTCCCGCTCGAGACCGACGAGATGGACGGGGTGTTCGGCCTGCCGTACCAGCGGGTGCCGCACCCGGCCTATGGCAACGAGAAGATCCCGGCCTACGACATGATCAAGACCTCGGTCAACATCATGCGCGGCTGCTTTGGCGGCTGCTCCTTCTGCTCCATCACCGAGCACGAGGGGCGCATCATCCAGAGCCGCTCGGAAGAGTCGATTCTTAAAGAAATCGAAGAGATCCGCGACAAGGTGCCGGGCTTTACCGGCGTCATCTCGGATCTGGGCGGCCCCACAGCCAACATGTACAAGCTCCGCTGCAAGAGCCCCAAGGCCGAGCAGACCTGTCGCCGTGCCTCCTGCGTCTGGCCGACCATCTGCCCGCACATGGATACCGACCACAGCCCGACCATCAACCTCTATCGCAAGGCGCGTGACCTCAAGGGCATCAAGAAGATCCTGATCGCCTCCGGGGTGCGTTACGACATCGCGGTGGAAGATCCGCGCTATATCAAGGAGCTGGCCAAGTACCACGTCGGCGGCTACCTCAAGATCGCGCCGGAACACACCGAGGAGGGCCCGCTCTCCAAGATGATGAAGCCCGGCATGGGCAGCTACTACAGCTTCAAGGAGCTGTTTGACAAGTACTCCAAAGAGGCGGGCAAGCAGCAGTACCTGATCCCCTACTTCATCTCCGCCCACCCGGGCACCACGGATGAAGACATGGTGAACATGGCGCTCTGGATTAAAGCAAACCGCTTCAAGCTCGATCAGGTGCAGAACTTCTACCCGTCGCCGCTCGCCAACGCCACCACCATGTATTACACCGAGAAAAACCCGCTCAACAAGGTGAGCCGCCAGGGCGGGGACGTGTTCGTGGTGAAAGGGGAGCGTCGCCGTCGCCTGCACAAGGCGCTGCTGCGCTACCACGATCCGGCCGGCTGGCCGATGATCCGCGAAGCCCTGCTGGAGATGGGCAAGGGCCACCTCATCGGCAACGGCCCCGACTGCCTGGTGCCGCCGGAAGGCCGTGGCGAAGCCAAGGCCGAGCGCAGCCGCAACAAGGGCCTCAAGCCTGCGTTGACTCGTCATAGCAATATCGTGCATCAGCGCGGCAATGGGGCTGGCAACAAGGCCGCCCGTAGCGAGACTGGTGCAGGGAATGCCCCGGCAACCAGCAAACATGGCGGCAAGGCGGGCAATGGCAAACCGGTGGGGTCTCAGCTCCAGAAAGGCTCGGGCAACGGCAAGCCCGCCGCGCAGGGCGCAGGGCAGGGCACAAGTCAGGGTAAACCCGCTGGCAAGCCCGCTCACAAGGGTAAAACCCCGACCCGTGCAGGCTCTGCCAAGCCGGGCGCCAAACCCGCCACTCAAGGCGGCAAGCCTGCGGCCAAAGGGAATGGTGCCAAGCGACCGGCTCGGTGAGTTTGCTGATTGGACTGCGATAGAAATTAAAAAGGCGACCGGATGGTCGCCATTGCTAAGGAAGGTGCGAATAAGCGGGGAAATTCTTCTCGGCTGACTCAGTCATTTCATTTTTTCAGTTTGAGCCGATCTTTTCTCCCGTAAATGCCTTGAATCAGCCTATTTAGACCGTTTCTTCGCCATTTAAGGCGTTATTCCCAGTTTTTAG
>NZ_JAPDBQ010000030.1:0-32631 GCF_027705325.1 Aeromonas sp. QDB18 | reverse complement strand
CGATTGGATCGGACATACTGAGTACAGTGAAACCAGAATAGAGCAATTAGATCACATCTTTAATCTGATTGGTATCATACCGTGTTGAACCGCATGAGCCTGTGGCAGTACGCCCTGTTGCTGCTGATGCTGGTCACGTTCGCGTTCTATTCCCTGCCCACCTTCTTCGGTGAGCAGCCCTCCCTCGGTCTGCACGGCCAGTCGCGCCTGAGCGACGCGCAGCGCACCCTGCTGGCCGAGAACCACATCGACCCCCTCAAGCAGATCGCCCAGGGCGACCGGATGGCGCTGGTGTTCGCCAGCCAGGGGGAGCAGCAACTGGCCAAGCAGTTGCTGGAGCAGCAGGGGCTGGACAGCGCCGCCCTGACCCTGGAGTTCTACTCCAACGCCCCGGCCTGGATCAGCCGGCTCGGCGCCGACCCCATCAAGCTCGGGCTGGACCTGCGCGGTGGCTCTCAGCTGCTGATCGGGGTGGACGTGGATTTCGTCATCGACAACCAGACCAAGAACCTGGTGGATACCCTGCGCACCCGTTTTCGCGAGGCCAACCTGCGGGGGGCCAGCGTGATGCGCACCGCCCAGGGGAGCGTGGCCGTCACCCTGCCCGACGTGGCGGGGCAGGAGGCCTGGCTCTCCATCATCAAGGAGAGTGCCGGTACCCGCCAGGATCAGTGGACACTGAGCCGTTCCGGCAATGCACTGACCCTGGTGCTGAGCGACGCCGAGCGCACCCTGCTGGTGAACAACGCCGTGACCCAGAACCTGTCGATCCTGAAAAAGCGGATCAACGAGCTCGGCATCGTCGAGGCCTCGGTGGTGCGTCAGGGGCAGGACGGCATCCGCATCGAGTTGCCGGGGGTGCACAACCCCAAGCAGGCGAAAGAGGTGATCGGCGCCACCGCGTCCCTGGCCTTCTATGAAGCCAAGGCCGACAGCCGCTTCTTCATGGCGGATCGCAGCGGCCAGGCGGTGGGGCTGGCCCGCCAGCCGGTGCTGAGCGGCGAGCACATCGTCGATGCCCGCGCCAACATGGGGGAGATGGGGCAGCCCCAGGTCAACATCGTGCTCGACACCCTGGGGGGGAGCAAGATGAACCAGTTCAGCCGCCAGCACGTGGGCAAGCCCATGGCCACCGTCTTCACCGAGTACAAGACCAACACCGAAGGCAAGCTGCGCGCCCGAAGCGAGGTGATCAACGTCGCCACCATCCAGACCGCCCTTGGCAACCAGTTCCGCATCACCGGGATCGGCAGCCTGCCCGAGGCCCAGGAGCTCGCCATGCTGCTGCGGGCCGGGGCCCTCACCGCGCCGCTGAAGATCCTGGAAGAGCGCAGCATAGGCCCGACCCTGGGTCTGCAGAACATCGAGGCGGGCTTCACCGCCCTGGCGTTCGGCATGGCGGGCATGATGCTGTTCATGATGGCCTGGTATCGCAAGTTCGGCTGGGTCGCCATCACGGCGCTGGTCGCCAACCTGCTGATGCAGGTGGGGATGCTGGCGGTATTGCCGGGGGCCGTGCTGACCCTGCCGGGGATCGCCGGTCTGGTGCTCACCGTCGGCATGGCGGTGGATACCCATGTGCTGATTTTTGAGCGGATCAAGGACCGGCTGCGGGAAGGGGGGTCTTTGGCCAACGCCATCGACTTTGGTTATCGCTCGGCGTTTCGCACCATCTTCGATGCCAACATCACCACCCTCATCTGCGCCGTGGTGCTCTATGCCATCGGCTCCGGGCCGCTGCAGGGCTTCTCCATCACCCTGATCCTGGGGCTCATCTCCAGCATGGTGACCGGCATCTGGGGCACCCGCGCCATCATCAACCCCCTGTGGGGCAACAGCCGCGCCAAGCTGCTGAGGGTATGACCATGAACCGACTTCATCACCATGACGCCGCGCCCGTGAGTCTGTATGACCTGCGCACCGACCGCTTCCTGCCGGGAAGTCTGAACCACCTGACGTCGAGGGAAGAACAATGCTGAGAATGATCCTGGCCATGGGGCTGACCCGCTGGCGCTATATCGGGCTGTGGGCCTCCTTGCTGCTGACCCTGGCCTGCGTGGCCGTCCTTGCGACAAAAGGGCTCGCCCTCGGGCTCGATTTCACCGGCGGGATCCTGCTGGAGTTTCGCATCCAGACCCTGAAGGAGGCCCATGAGCTCAACGCCCTGCTGACGGCGCCCCTGGCGGGGGTGGTGGAGCTGCACGGCGCCGGTGTGCCCGGCGAGTGGCTCATCAAGCTGCCCCCCCACGCACTGCCCTGGGCGGCGGAGGATCTGGCGACCATGCTGGGGCAGCAACTCGCCCTGCCGGTGGAGCTCTTGCGCACCACCATCGTCGGGCCCCAGGTGGGCGCGGAGCTGTTCCAGCAGGGGATGCTGGCGGTGCTGGTGGCCTCGCTCGCCATCTCCGCCTACCTGGCGGTGCGCTTCGAGTGGCGCCAGGCCATCGGCATCCTGGTGTCGGTACTGCACGACGGTCTGGTGGCCATCGGGCTGCTCGCGCTCTTTGACATCGAGTTCGACCTCAACGTCATCGCGGGCCTGATGGCGGTGATAGGCTACTCCCTCAACGACAGCATCGTCATTTCGGACCGGTTGCGGGACTTGCTGGGGTCGCGTGCCCGCATGGGGATCCACGAGTGCTCGGACGTGGCCATCAAGGCCACCTTCAGCCGCACCATGATCACCTCGGGCACCACCCTCTTCACCGTGGGGGCCCTGCTCCTGTTCGGCGGCGACGCCCTCTACGGCTTCTCCTTCACCCTGTTCGCCGGCATCCTGGTGGGGACGCTCTCCTCCATCACGGTGGCCTCCACCGTGCAGGAGCTGCTGGGGCTCTCCCCCCAGGCCTACCAGAAAAAAGAGGAGGAGCTGGCCGAGGCGGCGTGACCGCCGAGCGCCCCGTCACGGGGCTCATGGGCGGCCAGTGCGGCCGCCCCGGGCAAAAAAGGAAGGCGAATGCCTTCCTTTTTCCATTCTGCCAGAGGGGGGCGGCGGTCCCGAAGGCCGGGTTGGGGCGGCGGGTGTGACGCGGCCGAGCAGAAGTTGAAAAGTGTAATGAAATGCATGTTTTAGGCGCTATTTTCGGGGCCCGCATCGGCTACCCTGGCAGGGAGTCTATGGATGGAGTAAGCACTCATGAATATCGCTCGTCGGCTTCAACTCATTGCCCTGCTGGTCATGCTGGCCCTGGGGTGTCTCAGCTGGTTCAGCATCAGCAGACTCTCCTCCGCCAATGCGGATCTCAGCTATGTAACAGACAACACCGTTCCCAGCATTTCCACGATCAAGGAGATACAGACAGACTTCTACGCCCTGCATTCATTGATCCAGGCGCACGTGCTCAACACCGACGACGGCAAGATGAGTCAGATAGAGCAGAGCATTGCATCCCTTCACACCAAGATGGACGCCCTGCTGAGCCAGTATGAAAACGGGATGATCTCCAATGAGGAGGACAGGCAGCTCGTCGCCGATGATCGGCGCCTGGTTGCCCAGTACGGCAAGGCCTCTGAAGACGTCCTGCGCCTGTCCCGCGAGAACAAGAATGTAGAGGCCAGAGAGGCGATCGACAAGGAGCTTGCCCCCTTGTATGAGCAGCTTACCAAGGCCATCGACAAGCACGTCCACTTCAACATCCAGCAAGGTGACGCCGTCAAGCTGCGAGGCGAGCAGAATGCCGATAGCAGCATGCAGGCCCTGTTGTTCATCTCGGTGGGCACGGGTGCCCTCACGCTGGTGCTCTTTCTCTGGCTGTTCAGGCAGGTCGCCAATCCCCTCCGTCTGGCCATGGCGACCCTGTCCGAGATCCAGCGCGACCTGAACTTCACCCTGCGGGCCAATGTGAGCCAGCAGGACGAGATCGGCCAGACGCTGACGGCGGTCAACCGCCTGCTGGACACCTTGCAGCAGACCTTCACCGAGTTTTCGGTGGGCAGCCTGCAGATCAAGAGCACGGCAGAGTCCCTCTCCCAGGCGGCCCAGCACATGGCGGAGTCGGCGAGTCAGGCCAATGACGCCACCAGCCTTATCGCCGCCGGGGTGGAGGAGATGAGCGTGAGCATCACGGACATCTCCCAGCGCACCCAGGAGACCAGCCGCATCACCAATGAATCCGGCAAGCTCGCCAGTGACGGCGGGGCCACCATAGAGCGCACTGTGCTCGCCATCAACGACATCGCCGACGCCATTCGTCAGGCCTCCCGCGATGTGACGGCGCTGGGGGAGGGGATCTCCCGCATCGGTGGGGTGGTGAACGTCATCAACGATGTGGCGGGGCAGACCAACCTGCTGGCGCTCAACGCCGCCATCGAGGCGGCGCGGGCCGGTGAGCAGGGACGCGGCTTTGCGGTGGTCGCCGATGAGGTGCGCAAGCTGGCGGAGCGGACGGCCCAGTCGACCCAGGAGATCTCAAGGACGGTGGAGGCTATCCAGCAAGGGTCCGAGGCCACGGTGGCCAGAATGGTCCTGGTGGAGGAGAAGGTGGCGCAAGGGGTGGCCATGGCGACGGAAAGCGGTGCCATCATCACCCAGATCCGCCAGGCCTCCCATCGCGTCATGGATCAGGTCGGCGAGATCACCCTGGCCATCCGCGAGCAGACCTCGGCGGCGGAATCCATCGCCCTCCAGGTCGAGCAGATAGCCCAGGTGGTGCAGCAGACCAGCAGCACGGCGGTGGAGACCTCCGCCGCCGCAGAGGAGCTGAACGTGACCACGGAAAATATCCACGAGCAGATCTCCCGCTATCGCATCCAGTGATGTGTGGATCGGTTGTTCTCTCCCCGCCATGCCCATGGCGGGGATTTTTTTATGTCAGAACCCCGAACCGGGCTGTTGCAGGAAGGCGACCTCTTCCTCCGTGCTCGCCCTGCCCAGGATGGCGTTGCGGTGGGGGAAGCGGCCAAAGCGATCGACGATCACCTGGTGGCGCCGGGCAAAGTCGGCAAAGCCTTCGAAGGTGGCCCGGGCCGGGCCTGTGGCCTGCTCGTCGGCCAGCGCCTCGAACAGGGCGACGCTTCTGGCCTGCTGCTCTCTGGACTCCGCGTGCTCGAGGGGCAGATAGAAGAAGACCCGGGCCAGCGGCGAGAGCCCCTTGTCGACCCCGAGGGTGAGCCCCTTGAGGCACAGCGCCCTGGCCTTGTCGTCCTGGGCGAAGGCGGCGGGGGTGTGGCGGTGAAGGTTTCGCGGCAGCTGGTCCAGCAGCAGGATGAGGGCCAGGCGCCCTGCGGGATCGTCCTCCCAACGGGCGAGCTCGCCCGCTGCGGCACGGGCCGCCAGTTCGCCGAAGCGTGAGGCCAGCAGGGCATCGGTCTCGCTGCTCTTGCCCCACCAGAGGGGGGCCTGACGGGCGGCACGGGGGGCGTCGTCTGCGTCATCGCCAAACCAGAAATCGAGCAGAGGTTGCCAGGGTTGCATGGGAACTCCTTGGGCCGGTTGCCGTGAGGTGAAAACGGAGCAGGGGATCTGCCATGGGGGGCTGCCGCCGTGGCGGCTTCCCGTTACACTGTGCCATCTTTTGCCCCAAAGGGTGATCCCCGGATGGGCCCGTGATCCCCTGACCCCCTCATCACCCTGACCGGGGCAGCCCGGATGTGTCCCACTCAATAGAAGGAATGCCAGATATGGCCGGAGCCAGTTTGTTGACCCTGCTCGATGATATTGCCAGCGTGCTCGATGATGTCGCCCTGATGACCAAGGTGGCGGCGAAGAAGACGGCCGGGGTACTGGGGGACGATCTCGCCCTCAATGCAGAGCAGGTCTCCGGGGTGCGGGCCGAGCGTGAGCTGCCGGTGGTGTGGGCGGTGGCCAAGGGATCGTTTCGCAACAAGCTCATCCTGGTGCCTGCCGCCATCGCCATCAGTGCTCTTATCCCCTGGCTCATCACCCCGCTCCTGATGCTGGGGGGGGCCTACCTCTGTTTCGAGGGGGCGGAGAAGCTGGTCCACAAGTTCCTGCCCCACGAGGAAGAGGCGCATCAGGCGGCGCCGGTGCCCGAGGATCTGGCGGCCTATGAGCGCCAGAAGGTGAAGGGGGCCATTCGCACCGATTTCATCCTCTCGGCGGAGATCATCGTGATCGCCCTCGGTACCGTGCAGGGGTCGAGCCTGGGCCTGCAGATCGCCGTGGTAGCGGGCATCGCCCTGCTGATGACCGTCGGGGTCTATGGCCTGGTGGGGCTCATCGTCAAGCTCGACGACATCGGTCTGCACCTGTTGCAAAAGCCCGATGGCGGCGCCGTGCGCCGGGCGGTGGGGCAGGGGCTGCTGGTGACGGCGCCCCGTCTGATGCACCTGCTTGCCCTGGTGGGCACCATCGCCATGTTCATGGTCGGCGGCGGCATTCTGGTCCATGGCTGGCCCTTCCTCCATCATCTCATCGAAGGGACGGCGGACACGGTGGCCGCCCTGCCCGGGGTCGGCGGGGTACTGGCCGTGGTGACGCCCACCCTGCTGAGCGCCCTGGCCGGCGTGGTGGCGGGGCTGGTGCTGGTGGTGGCCATGACCCTGGTGAGCAAGCTTCAGCCCGCCAAATAGGTCGCTTGTCGGGGGAGGGCCGACAGGGGCCGTCGCACCCGGGGGCGCTCTTCTGCTGGTTGCCTCGAATGGGGGCTAGGCAAGTGCCTGGCCCCCTTCGTACTATCCGGTTTCACCCGCCCGCAGAGGCGGGGTGACCCGATATGGACGCAAACAGACAAGGACAACCATGAAACCACCCGTTTGGCGAGATGATCACATCTATGCCGCCCCCGACGATCCTGCCATCGAGGCCGCCTTCCAGGAGGCTGCCCGCGCCCTTACCCGGCTTGACGCCCTCCTGTCGGACCTGCCGGATCCCGCCCATCCCGTTGCGGATGCCAATGCCCTGCGCCACCTGCTGCGGGCCATCCGCCGCGAGGCCAACGGGGTGAAGAGCCTGGCCTGGAACAGCCAGGTCTATGGTTACAACCGGCTGAGCCAGAACGGGCGCGACGAGGAGGCCCGGGTACTGCTTTCCCGGGGCCAGCAGCTGGAGGCGACCCTGGCCCAGCGCAGCAAGCCGGTGGACCTGTTCTGGGTTCGCGCCCCCGAGTCACTGGTGCGCACCCTGCTGCAAGACCCCGAGCTCTTCGAGCTGGCCTACCAGATCCATCACGACAGAGCGCTGCAGGATCAGTGGCTTTTGCTCGAGAGCGAGCAGCTCATCGAGGGGTTGGCGGTGGACGGCCTGCAGGGGTGGGGGGATCTCTACGACAACCTGGTGGGGCGGCTGCTGCCGGTGGTGGAGGGGGTGCCCATGGGGCTTGCCCAGGCGGACAACCTGCTCGCCCACCCGGACAGGGCGCGGCGCGCCAGTGCCTGGCACGCCATCCAGGGCGCCTGGGAGGCGGAGCAGGAGACGGTGGCCGCCATTCTCAACGCCATCAACGGCTGGCGCAACGAGCTCGGCCGCCAGCGCGGCAAGGAGCGCAGGCTGGATGCCCTCGAGCTCACCTGCCATCAGGAACACATCACGGACGCGACCCTGGAGACCCTGATGGCGGCGGCCGGGGAGCACAGGGAGCTCGGGCGCCGCGCCTTGCGGGCCATGGCCTGTGCCCAGCAGATCACCGACTTCGCCCCCTGGGATCTCTTTGCCCCGGCGCCCCAGGCCGTGCACGGCAAGTTCGGCTTCGAGCAGGCGCTGAATCTGGTGATGGAGGCCTTTGCCGCCTTCGACCCCGAGATGGGGGCGTTTGTCCGCATGATGGCCGACAAGGGGTGGATCGATGCGGCCCCGAGCGAGCACAGGCGAAGCGGCGCCTATTGCACCGAGTATGCCGATCCGCCCGAGCCAAGGGTCTTCCTCACCTTCGAGGGGACCATGGACAACGTCATCACCCTGGCCCATGAGCTCGGCCACGCCTGGCACAGCTGGTTGCTGCGGGATCTTCCCTTCGAGCAGCGGGGCTACCCCAAGACGCTGGCGGAGACCGCCTCCCTCTTTGCCGAGATCCTGGTGCGCGATGCCCTGCTGGCCGCCACCGACAAGGTGGAGCAGCGCCGGGCCATCGCCTGGCTGGACGGGGAGCGGGCCGCGAGCCTGCTGCTCGACATCCCCGCCCGCTTTGCCTTCGAGCGCGCCCTGGTGACGGCGCGAGAGGCGGGTTACGTGGGGGCGAGCCAGATGCGGGAGATGATGAAATCGGCGCAGCAGCAGTGCTATGGTGACGCCCTCAGCCAGTATGACGAGCTGTTCTGGGCCAGCAAGGGTCACTTCTCCATCGCCGAGTCCGGGTTCTACAACTACCCCTATCTGTTTGGCTATCTCTTCAGCCTGGGGCTCTATGCCCAGCATGCGCGGGCCGGGGGCGAGTTTGTGCCCGCCTATCGCGCCCTGCTGCGAGATACCGGTCGCATGAGCGCCGAGGCGCTGGTGGAGAAGCACCTGGGGGTCGACATCCGCGAACCCGGGTTCTGGCAGGAGAGCCTGCGCTATGTGGAAGAGGCGGTGGTGCGCCTCGAGCGGCTGGTGTGATGCCTGCCCGCGATGGTGGTGGCTCTGGCCACCTGGATTTCACGACGGGCCAGGCCCGTCCCTGACGATGAGCGTTCGATGCAACAACGAGTCTATCCACAGCAGTGGCAAAATGATCACATCTACCCCTCCCTCGACAGCTGTGTCCTCGAGGCGGACATGAGCCTGGCCCGCGCCAGCCTGGCCGAGCTGAGCGGTTTTATCGAGGGACTGGCCCAGGTTCCGCGCACCCCAGGCGCCTTGCAGGACTTCCTCAGGGAGGTACGCCTGCGGGCCCGGCGCATTCGCGACATCGGCTGGAACATCGCCGTGCTGGCCGCCTGCAAGGGGAGCCAGGACGCCCGGGATCCCCTCGCCAAGCAGGTTGCCTCCCGGGCCCGTGCCCTCAATGCGGATCTGTTCAAGACGCTTGCCCCCATCGAAGATCTGATGCTGGGGCTGCCTGCGCCCGAGTTTGAGCAACTGATGGCCGACCCCCTGCTCGGGGAGGAGGAGTACCGGCTGCGCCACGAGCGCCGCCTGCAGGATCAGCGGCTGCCGGTGGAGGCGGAGCAGCTGGTCATCGGCCTTGGCACCGACGGCCTGCACGCCTGGGGCAACCTCTACAACGATCTGGTGGGCAAGATAAGGCTGGTGATCGCGGGTCGCGAGATGGGGCTGGCAGAGGCGAGCAACCTGCTCTCCAGCCCGGATCGGGCCCTGCGCAAAGAGGCCTTCGATGCCATCAGTGCGGGCTGGGAAGGGGAGCAGGAGACGGTGGCGGCCATCCTCAACGCCCTCAACGGCTGGCGCCTGGAGCTCTCGCGCCAGCGCGGCAAACACCGGCGCCTCGATGCCCTGGATCTCTCCTGCCACCAGAGCCACATCGAGCGGGCGACCCTGGATACCCTGATGGTGGAGACCTGGCAGGCCCGCCATCTGGGCCAGCGGGCCCTGGGGCTGATGGCCGGTCACCTCGGCCTCGAGGTGCTGGGGCCGGAGGATCTCTTTGCGCCGCCCCCTGCCGCCAGCCGCCGGGAGATCCCCTTCGAGGAGGCGGTCGACATCATCGCCCAGGCCTTCGCGCGCTTTGACCCCGAGATGGGGGACTTTGCCCGCATGATGGCCGAGCGCGGCTGGATTGATGCCGCCCCCACCCCCAACCGGCGCACCGGGGCCTATTGCACCAAGTTTGCCGAGCCGGTGGAGCCGCGGGTCTTCATCACCTATGCGGGCACCATGGACAACGTCATCACGCTGGCCCACGAGCTCGGTCACGCCTGGCACAACTGGCTCATCCGCGACTTGCCCATGAGCCAGCGCAGCTACCCCATGACCCTGGCGGAGACCGCCTCCATCTTCGCCGAGACCCTGGTGCGCAGCGCCCTCTACGAGCAAGCCCGAAGCGCCGAGGAGCGTCTGGCCATCGCCTGGGCGGACGCCGACGGCGCCGCCACCTTCCTGGTCAACATCCCGGCCCGCTTCGACTTCGAGCGGGCCCTGGTGGCCGAGCGCGAGCAGGGCTATGTGTCGTCGGCCCGGCTCAAGGGGCTCACCGACGAGGCCTGGGGACGCTGGTACGAGCAGAGCCTCGACCGCTATCACCCCCTGTTCTGGGCCGCCAAGGCGCACTTCTCCATCGCGGGCTTCGGTTTTTACAACTACCCCTACCTCTTTGGCTATCTGTTCAGCCTCGGGGTCTATCAGCAGCTGATGAGCCGCCAGGCCGCAGGGGAGGAGGGGGTGGCGAAAGCCTACCGCGCCCTGCTGCGAGACACAGGTCGCATGAGCGCCGAAGAGCTGGTCGAACGGCATTTGGGGCAGGACATTCGAAAACCCGCCTTCTGGCAGGGGAGCCTGGCCCTGGTGGAAGCGGCGGTGGCGCGCTTCGCCCAGTGCGGCAGTTAACCTCACCAGACCCGGTTTGCGCCATGTCCCGCCGGGGCATGGCGCTGCCACAGCGGCCCCGGCGCGCGGTTCGGTGGCCCGAAGGGGCGTGATCCAAAGCAAGAAAGTGGGATGTTTTGGTGGCGCAAGGCCCTGTCGCTGGGGTAGTTTCGATAGAACCGACACAGTTTTTGAGGTCTTGTCCATGATCATCTATCTGCATGGCTTTGATGCCACCAGCCCCGGCAATCATGAAAAAGTGCTGCAGTTGCAGTTTATCGATGATGATGTGCGTTTCGTGCACTACAGCACGGTTCACCCTCGCCACGACATGAGCCATCTGCTCAAGGAAGTGAAGAAGCAGCTCGACATGAGCACCGATCCCAACCCCCTCATCTGCGGCGTGGGCCTGGGTGGCTACTGGAGCGAGCGGATCGGGTTTCTGTGCGGCATCAAGCAGGTGGTCTTCAACCCTAACTTGCACCCGGAAGAGAACATGCAGGGCAAGATCGACAGGCCGGAAGAGTACGAGGACATCGGCACCAAGTGTGTAACCGAATTTCGTAATAAAAATTCAGGAAACTGCCTGTGCATCCTTTCCGTTCAGGATGAAATCCGCGATAATCGGGACACTGAACGTGAATTGAAGAACTATTACGACATCGTATGGGATGAGCGCGAGACCCATAAGTTCAAGAACATCTCGCACCATCTGCAGCGGATGAAGGCCTTCAAAGAAGCCTGAGCCATCACGTCAACCGATTTCGTTTTAGGGAGCCAATGGCTCCCTTTCGTTTTGAGGAACCAAGGAAAATCATCATGATGAATATTGTCGTTGTAGGCGGTGGCGCCGGTGGTCTCGAGCTTGCGACCAGCCTGGGCCGCAAGCTGGGCAAGAAGAACAAGGCCAGGATCACCCTGGTGGATCGCAATCGCACCCACCTGTGGAAACCCCTGCTGCACGAAGTGGCCACCGGCTCCATGGATGCGGGCATCGACGCCCTGAGCTACCAGTCCCACGCCAAGAACCACGGCTTCGAATTCCAGCTCGGCAGCCTGACCGACATCAAGCGCGACGAGAAACGCATCGTGCTGGCCCCCATCCACGACGAGAGCGGCGCCCTGGTGGTCAACGAGCGGGAAGTGGCTTACGACATTCTGGTGATGGCCATCGGCTCGGTCTCCAACGACTTCAACACCAAGGGCATCAAGGATCACTGCATCTTCCTGGACAGCCCCTCCCAGGCGCACCGCTTCTACAACAGCATGATGAACCGCTTCCTGCAGTTCGCCACCGAATACCAGCCCGGTGACAAGGTGAAGATCGCCATCGTCGGCGGTGGCGCCACCGGCGTCGAGCTCTCCGCCGAGCTCTACAACGCGGTGGAGCAGCTCTACACCTACGGCTTCAAGAACCTCACCACCGACAGCCTCAAGGTGACCCTGGTGGAAGCGGGCCCCCGCATTCTGCCGGCCCTGCCGGAGCGCATCAGCGGCTCCGCCCATCAGGAGCTGGTGAAACTGGGCGTGGATGTGCGCACCGCCACCATGATCACCGAGGCGACCAGCGATGGTCTGCACACCAAGGATGGGGAGCTGATTGAAGCAGACCTCATGGTGTGGGCCGCGGGCATCAAGGCGCCGGACTTCATGAAGGAGATCGCGGGCCTGGAAACCAACCGCATCAACCAGCTGGTGGTCCACGAGACCCTGCAGACTACCCGGGACGAGAACATCTTCGTCATCGGCGACTGCGCCGCTTGCCCGCAGCCAGACGGCAAGTTCGTGCCGCCCCGCGCCCAGTCCGCCCACCAGATGGCGACCCAGGCGTTCAAGAACATCCTGGCCAAGATGAACGGCGGCGAGATGAAGCCCTACCGTTACCACGATCACGGCTCCCTGGTCTCCTTGAGCCGCTTCTCCACCGTGGGCAGCCTGATGGGCAACCTGATGCGCGGCTCCATGATGGTAGAAGGCTACATCGCGCGCATCGTCTACATCAGCCTGTATCGGATGCACCAGGTCGCCCTGCACGGCTACATCAAGACCGGCCTCATCATGCTGGTGGGCCGCATCAACCGGGTGCTGCGCCCGAGCATGAAGCTGCACTGAGTGCATGGCGGCTGCCGCTGCGAACATCAAAAAGGAGAGGCTTGCCTCTCCTTTTATGGCCGACGCAGGGTGACGCTAGAAACGTCTGCCGTAGTTGAGGGCGAAGAAGTAGAGGGCCGGTGCAGCTGCCGTCGTGTCTGCATCATCAAGGCCCCGCTTTCATCGTGGCCCGGAAGCCCTCTCCCCAGCACCGGTGCCCAAGGTCGCTTTGAGGGGGTAAGTTGCACGACACAGGCCGTATAGATGGCACCTTGATGAACCTGGCGGGCGCTGTGCTTGAAGCCCCTGGCCACGCCGGGCTTATGCTTTGGCCAGCGCCTTGCTACCATGACGGCAACGGTGCTTCGCGCACTCAGCCCAACTCACAGGAGACCTCATGATCCTCTCAACCACCCCCACTCTGGAAGGCAAGACCATTCGCGAGTACCGCGGCATCGTCGTGGGCGAAGCCATCCTCGGCGCCAACATCTTCAAGGATCTGTTCGCCGGCATCCGCGATATCATCGGCGGTCGCTCCGGCGCCTACGAAAAAGAGCTGGCCCGGGCCCGGGAGATCGCCTTCGAGGAGCTCAAGGAGCGTGCCCAGGCGCTGGGGGCCAACGCCGTGGTGGGCATCGACATCGACTACGAGGTGGTGGGCCAGAACGGCAGCATGCTGATGGTCAGCATCAGCGGCACCGCCGTGGTGATCTAGCCCGCCAGTGCCCGGCCCTGCATGGCCAAACGCCCCGTCACAAGCCGACCCCGAGGTCGGCTTTTTGTCGGGTGTGGCGCGCAAAGGTGGGTGCAAGTGAGTGGGGCTCAAGGCCTGAACGTATCGAATGCCCCGATGGTTCTGGGCTGGTCGGGAATGAGAGAAAAAGCGGCCCGGCCCGGAGAAGGTGCGGGAACATGGGGGGGCACAGGGCCTGAAGGTCGGCAAAGTTGTTCAATTTTACTATTCGATAATGAGTTATCGTTTGATATATCTAAACAAAAAATGACCTGTCAGGGGTCGTAGAGCCCAGGTCGGGACGAACATGGCGAGGTGCAGGCGGCACTGTACTCGCATCCCGCCCATAAAAAGAGGTCGCCCGGGCGACCTCTTTGTCGTCTGCAACTTCGCTGCGGATCAGGGCAGGGCATCGGGCCGGAAGGTGTTGCAAGGATCTGTGTCCCTCGTGTCTCAATCGATCAGGGCAATGCATCGGGCCGGAAGCTGGCGCGGATCTGCGGCACCAGGGGGGAGGGGTCGAAGCCTTTCTCCTCCCCGAGCACCGGGTGGAGCAGAGGTTGGTCACGGATGGGGGTGAGGTCCCCCGCCAGCAGTTGCCTTGTGGCCTGCCCCATCTGGTAGAGCTGGCGCACCGGGTCGAACTGGCGGGCGAGATCCAGCCCGTCCCCGGCCCGGGTGAAGGCCATCATGGGGATCTGGTAGCTGGCATCCCGTGGCGGTTTGGCGCCGTGGATACCCTTGCCCGCCGACATCAGGAAGGGCTGGTGGTCCCCGAAGGCCACCACCAGGTAGCGCTTGCCGGAGTTGTCCAGGGTCTTTAGCAGCCGCTCCAGGGAGGCCATGGCATCCACCACCCCGGTGTAGTAGGTGTTGAGCAACTGGGTATCCGCCGGGCTCTGATCCGGGCAGGCGCCGCTGCGCTGCTGGGCCCGGTAGCGATCCCCGTCGAAGGGGCCGTGCCCCTGCATGGTGACCGCGTATGCGAACAGGGGCTGATGGTCCTGGTTGCTGCGTTTGAGCAGGTGATCGATGAGGGCATCGTCGGAGATGTAGAGCCCCTTGTGCTCGAGGGCGCTGAAGCGGGTATCGAACCAGCGCTCCTCATAGCCGAGGGCCGGGATCGCCTTGGCGCGGCCCCAGAACTTCTCCACATAGGGGTGGGCGAACAGGGTCTGGTAGCCGCTTTGGGCTGCACTGCGCGCAAGGCCGGGCACCTTGTCCGAGAGGTAGTAGTAGGGCACCACCCCCTGTTTGAGCAGGCCCACCGGCAGGCCGGTGTTCATCTCGAACTCCGCCAGCACCGTCATGCCGCCCGTGGTGGGGGAGTGGATGGTCTTGCGCCATTGGGCCACGCTGGCGGGCAGGCTCAAGGTGGGGGCGGGGGCGCAGAGACGGCCCTGCCAGTCAAGCCAGAGCGACTCGTATTGCAGCACGATCACCAGATCGAAGCGGGGAGCCCTGGGCTGGGCGGGCAGGCTCAGCTCCGGGGTGCGCTCGTTGATCTGCAAGGGGTAGCGAAACACGTTGCCGCTTTGCAGCATCTCGTCCACCAGGTTGAACAGGTAGAGGCCGGGGCCGGCGCGGATGATGTCCCTGTGGTAGTTCACCGCCCTGTCCACGTAGCGGATGTTGGCCCCGAGCAGCTTGTTGCCGGTCTGGGTGGCGAACACGCAGAGGGCGAAGAAGGCGGCGGTGGCGGCGGCGGTGCGCAGCAAGCCCCGCAGGATCCAGCGGGAGAGGGCGAAGCGCCACACCAGAAAGAGGAGCCCCAGCACGACGAGCACCGGCACCACAGGGTGCTGATCGAGCAGGATGTGCAGCAGGGCCAGCAGGTTGCCCAGATCGTCCCCCCCCAGCGGCACCCCGTAGATGGCGATCTTCATGAAGTTGGCGAGCAGCCCGATGCCCGAGAGGGCGGTGAAGAGCAGCCCCATATAGAGGCTGAAGCCTGCGAGGGCACAGAGGCTCCAGCCCAGCACCATGCTGCCCCAGGCGAGGTAGTAGTGCTCTGGCCGAAAGCCCGACCAGAACAGGAATTCCCCCAGCTTGAACACCACGAAGCCGTGCAGCAGCACGAAGGTGAGGTTGCCAAGCAGCAGGCTGCCTGCCACCCGGGCGCGGTAGCTTCGGCGCAGCCGCGGCAGCAGGGCCTTGAGCACGGCGGCGCTCACCAGCAGCACCAGCAGCAGGCTGGTCATCAGGTAGAGGAGGTTGAAACCGCGCTCCGGCAGGGTCTGGAGGATCTGGCTGTATTCGGCGCTCTCCGGCCTGTCTGCCAGCAGCAGCCCGATGCGCAGCTGGTAGCGGCTGTCCAGGGCGTCGTCGGGGGCGCGCAGGGCGCTGTTGAGGCTCAGGGTGCAGCGCTCCTTGCGGCACTTCTGGCGCTTGTCCACCGCCTGGCTCAGCTGATCGATGCGCACCCCTTTGTCGTTGAGCAGCTCCACCCGCACCTTGTCCCCCTCCTGCAGGGGTTTGAGCAGTTGCCACTGGCTGCGCACCACCAGATAGAAGCCCCGGTTGTCACTTTTGTAGAGCAGGCTGTAGCGATTGAGGGTAGCGATGGGCTGATCCGCCGGGCCCAGAATGAGGGGGGCGGTACGCCCGAGCCAGCTGACGGGGTTGAGCAGCGGCAGGGCGAGGGTCAGCAGCAGCAGGGCGGTCAGCAGACCCAGCAACAGCCCGGCCAGGGGCTGGGAGGCGGGGCGGTGGCCGGTGACGGGGGCATTCATAAGGGCTCATCCTTGGAGCGGTCATGGCAGCGACGACTGCCTCTATTTTGACCCGATGGTGCGTGGCTTGTTCCTTGATGTCAATTTAATGACAACAAGATGAATATTCCGTGATGAGCACTGTGAAGCAATTTGTGATCCCGATCCGCCAGGGGCACTCATTCTGTGATGAAAGCGTCATCATGAGCCTTTGCTGCTGGTCTGGGAGGGGGGCGCTGTTTAGTCTCTCAGTAACGATTGGAGGTACATGTATGAATCCCAAAGTTGCGGCGCGTCAGGCCAGATTGCTCCAGATGCTGGAGAGCAAAGAAGAGATCCGGATCGGGCGGGAGCGGGACTGCCCCCTGCCGCTGCCCCAGCTCGTCCGGCTGACCGAGGATCACCCGGACGTCGTCAAGGTCTACGGTCACGGGCTCACCGCCGAGGTGTTCCATCTCAAGGTGGAGGGGCACCACTGGTGCCTGAAACGCTGCCGCCAGGACTCTCTGGTGGCCAATGTGGACGGCAAGACCGCCTTTCTCACCGAGCTGGAGCGCCGCCGGGAGATAGAGAGCCTGCGGGAGCTGCACCCCACCATCCTCTCCAACGTGGTCTGCACCAGTTTCGGCTCCGCCCGGGCCGGGGTGCTGGTCTCCCCCTGGCTGCGGGGGGAGCCGGTGCGCACGCTCTGCGAGCGCAACCTGGCGCAGATGCTGGCGGTGGAGGCGGAGCTGGCCCGCTGGGGCTGGTTTGACTGGGATCCGAGCCCGGGCAACCTGCTGGATGACGGCCAGCATATCTCGGTGTTCGATTTTGGCTACATGTGGCCCTTCGATCCCCTGCACGAGTTCAATTCCAACGGCCTCACCGATCCCGACTTCCATGTGCCTGAGCGGCTGGAAACCCGCACCCTCTCCGGGCTCTGGCTGGACGAGGCGGATCCCTTGCCGCTGTTTCGCCGCTGGCGCGAGCTCTGCCTCGCCTGGGCCAGGGGAGAGCTGCAATACCTGTCGCGGGAGGGGGCGAGCGCCCCCGTGCTGGCGCGGATGCAGGGACTGGTGGGGGAGTGGAGTGCGGCGCTGGCAAGCGACGAGGCGCTGGCGGCCAACTGGTGGCGCGACATGTACCGCAGCCATCGGCTCGACATCCTGGACGACCTCAGCGGCAAGAGCTGCGGCCCGCTCACCCTGCGCCGCCTCGACTGGCTGGAGCAGGCGGTACGGGAGCACTTCCCGGCCCTGGTGGACAATCTGGCCCCTGACGAAGCGGGGCTCGGTCAGGCCGGGTTGCTGCAACGGCTGGGAGGGTTGCGCGAGCAGATCCGGGCCAATCTGCTGCCCACCCGGGCTACCCTGGTCACCAGCTGATGGTGGAAGAAGAGTGACAAGAGGGGCGCCGCGGCGCCCCTCTTTGCTGAGTGGGGAAGGCCGCCCCGGGTGTGATGGGGCGGAGGAGGCGCGCTGTGTGCCAGCGCCGGGGCGACTCAGTCGAGCAGTTCCCGGTGCAGGCAGTTGACGATGTGGCCCGCCTCGTCCTCTTTGACCAGGAAGCAGAGGTTGTGGGCGCTGGCGCCGTAGCAGATCATCCGGATGTTGTGCTCGCGGATGGCGTCGAACACCTGGCTGCCCACCCCGGCCGCCTCGCTCATGCGGTTGCCGATGAGCGCCACCAGGGCGAAACCGGTCTCCACTTCGACCTTGCACAGCTGGCCGAGCTCCGCCAGCACCTTGTCGTTCAGGATGGGTTCGCCGTTGCTCTGGCTGCCGGTGTGATCCAGGGTCAGGGAGACGCTCACCTCGGAGGTGGTGATGAGATCCACCGAGATGCGGTGACGGGCCAGGATGCCGAACACCTCGGCCAGGAAGCCGTAGGCGTGGAACATGTTGAGGCTGTGCAGGGTCACCAGCACCTGCTGGCGGCGCAGGGCCACGGCCCGGAACAGCGGGTTGCTGCGGGTGGTGGCGCGGATCCAGGTGCCACCGGCGGCGGGATCCTTGGCGGAGCCCACAAACACCGGGATGTCCTGGCGCAGCGCGGGTTGCAGGGTGGCCGGGTGCAGCACCTTGGCGCCGAAGGTGGCCATCTCCGCCGCCTCCACGAAGCTGATTTCGGGGATGGGGCGGGCGCGGGTAACCAGGCGGGGATCCGTGGTGTAGATGCCGGGCACGTCGGTCCAGATCTCGATGCTGCCTGCGTCCAGTGCCTCGGCCAGGAGGGCCGCGCTGTAGTCGGAGCCGCCACGGCCGAGGGTGGTGGTGCGACCATCGCCGTCGGCACCGATGAAGCCCTGGGTGATGACCAGGCTGTCACCCAGCAACGGGCCCACCGCCTGCTGGCAGAGGGCGCGGGTCGCCGCGAGATCCACGGTGGCCTTGCCAAAGCGGCTGTCGGTGCGCAGCAGTTGGCGCGCATCCTGCCACTGGGCCTTGACCCCGCGCTGGTGCAGGAGTTCGGTGAAGAGACGGGTGGACATCAGCTCGCCGCAGGCGATGAGGCGATCGGCGAGTTCGGCGTCGGTGTGCTGACTGGCCTGACGGGCCATGGTGCGAATGTCGCCGAGCTGGGCATGGATGAGGGCGCTCACGTCGCTCGGGTTGCCAAGGGCGGCCAGAATGGCCAGCTGGATGTCGGCAAGACTGGCAAGCTGGGCATCCTGTCCGGCTTCGTCCAGTTCACCCTGAGCCAGGCTCACCAGCAGGTTGGTGACGCCGGCGCTGGCGCTCAGCACCACCACCCGGGTCGCCGGATTGGCCAGCACCACGTCGGCGCAGTGGTTCATGGCCGCGGCATTGGCGACGCTGGTTCCGCCAAACTTGGCGACATTGATCGGGTTCATTGCATACTCCTGTCTCAAGGTGAAAATCCGGTTTCATCGGGCAAATAGAGAGGAGGAGGCAAAAAATGGCAGGAAAACGCGAGGATCCCGGCCAGAAGCACTCCACCTGCAGAGCCCATCCCGTACCCGCCCCAAGTGGGGCGCGGTGTGGGATGACCACTACCGATGACAACCCGGGGGATTCAGCCCCCGCAGCCGACGTGGCGGTGTCCAGTCACTCGCCTCGTCTCGGCGCTGCTCCCCCTGACCCAAGTTCACCGGACACTGGTGTCCTCCCCTGGGCTGCCTGGGCAGCGCTCCTCTTCTGGTGCCACCTGTGACAGGTGGCGTGCATGTACAAATACCTTGGTCTGGATTGCACTGTCAATCGAGTTCGTAAAAAAGAACAAAATTGACGGTAACCAGGCACAAGATCAATCAGTTACGAAATGGTCTTGGACAAAACCTTGGAGCGACGCTGCCAGTTGTAGAAGCGCTGGCGCTCCACCGGCAGATCTTCGACTTCCAGGGGGTCGAAGCCCCGCTCCCGGAACCAGTGGATGGAGCGGGTGGTGAGCACGAACAGGCGACGGATGCCGAGCCGCTTGGCCCGCTCGGCCACCTTGGCGATCAGGGTGTCTCCCCGGTTGGAGTTGCGATACTCCGGGTGGATGGCGACGCAGGCCATCTCGGCCATGGCTTCTTCCATGAAGCAATAGAGCGCGGCGCAGCCGATGATGAGGCCGTCCCGCTCGATGATGGTGAACTTGTCTATCTCCATCTCCAGCTGCTCCCGGGAGCGGCGCACCAGGATCCCTTCCTCCTCCAGCGGACGGATGAGATCCAGGATGCCGCCGATGTCCTCAATGGTGGCGGCCCGGGCCCGCTCGGCGCTTTCGCGCACGATCTGGGTACCCAGCCCCTCGCGGCTGAACAGCTCCTGCAGCATGGCGCCGTCGTCCTGATAGCTCACCAGGTGGGAGCGGGGCACGCCACCCCGGCAGGAAGCGATGGCCGCGCGCAGGTAGCGGGCGGTGCCTGACATCTCTTCCCCCGCCTGCTCCAGCGCCACCAGCAGCTCTTCGGCCTGCTCGGGGAAGAGCTCGGAGATGGCCTCCCCGTGCCTGTCCATTACCCCCTGGGTGCTGCTGAAGCAGATGAGCTTGTCGGCTTTGAGATCCACCGCCACCCGGCGGGCTACCTCTTCCGAGCTCAAGTTGAAGCTCTCGCCGGTGACCGAGCAGCCGATGGGGGAGATGAGCACCAGGCCGTGCTGATCCAGCTGGCGGGTGATCCCCTCCACATCGATGCGACGCACCCGGCCGCTGTGGCAGAAGTCGATGCCGTCATCCACACCCAGCGGCTGGGCGGTGACGAAGTTGCCGCTCACCACGCTGATGCGGGCCCCCTGCATGGGGGTGTTGGCGAGGCCCATGGAGAGCTGGGCGGTGATGTCGTATTGCAGACCGCCGCACACCTGCTTGATGATGGCGAAACTGGCATCGTCGGTGACCCGGATCCGCTTGTGATACTGGGCCTGAATGCCGGCGCGGGCCAGGGCCTCGTCATTTTGCGGGCGCGAACCAAACACCAGCACCAGGCGGATCCCCAAGGTCTGCAGCAGGGCGATGTCGCTGACGATGTTGGCGAAATTGGGGTGACAAATGGCTTCCCCGCCGATCATCAGGACGAAGGTGGCACCCCGGTGCACATTGACATAAGGGGTGGATTGCCGAAAGGCATGGACCAGGCTGGGTTCGCGTTCACGCACGTGTTTCATTCCATAAAAAAGCAGCAATTCGCCCAATATATGAAAATAAATTCACAAATCAAGACTAAATATCGACTTGGTGTTTTTTTGTCGCCATTTTGACCAGTGCGGGCGGGGAGGGGAAGACGCAGGCGAGGGCGGGAGGGTCGCCCCGGGGGCCGCTCCCTGGTTGATCCGGGCTAATAACCTGATATCTTCGGTGTTCCTTTTCGTCAGCCGCATTGCGCGGGGTTTTATACAAGGACAGGGCATATGGAGCAGATTATTTCACCGGCAGAGGCGCTGCCGGGACGGCGGGAAGCGCTGGAGATTGGCCAGGTGCACGCAGTAAACGGCCACCCGACCCAGGGGCCCTGGCCCGAGGGGATGGAGCTTGCCTGGTTCGGCATGGGCTGTTTCTGGGGTGTGGAGCGTCTGTTCTGGCAGCAGCCCGGGGTCTATTCCACCGCCGCCGGGTATCAGGGGGGGCTGACCCCCAATCCCACCTACAAGGAGGTGTGCAGCGGCCTGACCGGCCACGCCGAGACGGTGCAGGTGGTGTTCGATCCCAAGGTCATCAGCTATGGGGATCTCGTCAAGCTGTTCTGGGAACACCATGATCCGGCCCAGGGGATGCGCCAGGGTGGCGACATCGGCACCCAGTATCGCTCCGTCATCTTCGTCGGGGACGACACCCAGGAGGCGATTGCCCAGCAGAGCCTGGCCGCCTACCAGCAGGCCATGACGGCGAGCGGTGACGGGCGCACCATCACCACCCGCATCCTGCCGCTGGCCCCCTTCTACTATGCCGAGGATTATCACCAGCAATATCTGGAGAAGAATCCCGAGGGGTATTGCGGCCTGGGGGGCATCGGCGTCTGCCTGCCTCCCAGCCTGAATCGCTGAGGCGTCATTGCATACCACGGGGGCCATCAGGCCCCCGTGTCATTGTGATGAAAAATAATTGAAAAAAATGCGTCAGGTGGGGAACTAAACTGAACCCTGGCTGACCAACAGGGTAGCGACCACGGATGGTTGCCAAGACCAGACACATTTTTTTGCCCCGAAATTCATTACTCTGACAAGCGCGATGAATTGACAATGCTAGCAAGCAGGGCTGCCCGATGAGGCGGCCCTTTTCATTGGGCGTCCCGCCTCACTCCTCGCCTCATTGCATCTCGTCCCCTTGCCGTCACGGCAGGGATGGGATCAGCCGATGGTGCTGTCGAACAGGTTCTTGATGAGGTCGATGAACTCGATGAGGAAGGCTTGCTGGGCTTCGCTGGGGGCGGACAACCAGACGGCGGAGAGCACCTCTTCCAGGTCGGCGACCACGGCATCGGCTTCCTGCATGATCAGGAAGCGCACCTTGGGGTCGAGCTGGGGGTTCTGCTCGCAGATGGCCATCAGGTTGTCGGCCACCCGGCTGCTCACCAGATCCTCGATGGTCTGGGCACCGCCGCCTTGTTGCTGGCTCTCGAACAGACCCAGACTCTCTACCAGATACTCGATCAGCGCAATGTAACCGTCGCTCTCTACCACCATGATGGCTGCCCTTTCTTCATTGCCTTGGGGAAATGGTGCGTATTTTAGTGGCTGAACCCGTCATGGCAAGCGGCAGTGGAGCCGATGGCGGATAAATTGGACACCGCCGCGCTCCACTGTCTCCAATCCGGTCAGCAGGAAGCCGTGACGCAGGAAGAGGGCGAGGCTGAAGGCGCTCGCCTCCGTGGTGAGGCTGCCAAGCCCCATCTGGCTGGCGGCTGCCAGCACCCGCTCCAGCAGCAGGGTGCCGAGCCCCTGGCGTGGATGATCCGCGCTCACGTAGAGCAGGCTGAGATGACCGTCATCGCTCAGGGTGGCAAAGCCAAGGGGCACATCGTCTTGCTCGATGACCCAACCATGGTGCTCGCGTAACTGGCTGGCAAGCCCCGGGTGATGGGCGCCCCTGGCCCACTGCTCCACATGCTCCGGGCTGTAGTGTGCAGGCCCCAGGCGGCGTACCGACTGCTCGAACAGATCCAGCAGCCTTGGTATGTGCGCCTCCTCGAGGGGGACGATGCGAGGAGAAGAAGGAGACGGCATGGATCAACCCTCCCTGATGGTCGCGCGGGGGGCCTGGGGCCGCTTCGCCCTGGGCAGACCCGCCACCACCCGCTCATAGGAGTGGACTATCCAGCCCTGCCAGAGATCGTCAGACAGGCCTTCACTCAGGGTCACCGTGTTCCAGTGCTGCTTGTTCATGTGCCAGCCCGGTTTCACCTCGGGGTGGATCTCCCGCAGCAGCAGGGCGAGCTCGGGTTCGCACTTCAGGTTGATGGAGAGGGGCTCCGCCTGCCAGTCCACCAGGGCAAACATCTTGCCGGCGATGCGGTAGACCAGGATCTCCGGGCCGAAGGGGGTGTCCTCGGTGGCGCCGGGCTGGCTGAGCAAAAATTCACGCAATTGAATGAGGGTCATGGGGACTCCAGGCTGGTCCGATCATGGTGGAAGCATGTTCACCGGGGTGAGCCTTCTGTTAATATGCGCGCCGAGTATACCCCCCATCACCCCGGGAGCCCATGAGATGTTGTACCACAAGACCTTTGAACTGGGTCCCGATCGGGATTGGGTGGTGTTCGTGCACGGTGCGGGCGGCAGCTCCTCCATCTGGTTCAAGCAGTTGCGGGCCTACCGGGAGCACTTCAACGTGCTGCTGCTGGACCTTCGTGGTCACGGCCAGTCCAACCAGCTGCAGCAGGTGGTAAAGGGGCACTACAGCTTTCGGGCCGTGACCGAGGATATCCTGCGCCTGCTGGATCACCTGCGCATCCCCCACGCCCATTTTGTCGGCATCTCCCTTGGCACCATCCTCATCCGCCACCTGGCGGAGCTTCGCCCCGAGCGGGTCAAGAGCATGGTGCTCGGCGGTGCCATCCTGCGTCTCGACATCCGCTCCCGGGTGCTGGTGCAGCTTGGTCGCCTCGGCCAGCACTTCCTGCCCTACATGTGGCTCTACCGCCTGTTCGCCTTCATCATCATGCCGCGCCAGCACCATCAGGAGTCCCGCAACCTCTTCGTGCGCGAGGCTCGCAAGCTCTGCCAGAAGGAGTTCAAGCGCTGGTTCCGTCTCGCCACCGAGGTGAACCCCCTGATGCGCTACTTTCGCGAGCGGGCCCTGCCCATTCCCACCCTCTACGTGATGGGGGAGGAGGATCACATGTTCCTCGCCCCGGTGCGCGAGCAGGTGGCCCGCGACCCTTACAGTTGCCTCGAAATCATCGAAAAGTGCGGCCACGTCTGCAACGTGGAGCGGCCGGATCACTTCAACCGCCAGTCCTTGGCGTTTCTCTCCCGTCAGGCGGCGTCATCCGCTCTTTGAAGCCCGACAAGGGCCTCAGATGAAGTAGTGGCCAATCTCCAGATAGCGCTGGCGGATGTGCTCGATGAGCAGCCTTATCTTGCGCGGCGGCTGGCGGGTGAAGGGGTAGACGGCGTAGATGCCGAGCTTCTTCCCCACCCGGTCGGGAAACAAGTCCACCAGATCCCCCTGAATCAGGTCGTGATAGACCAGACAGCGCGGCACATAGACGATGCCGCGTCCCCCCAGCGCCGCCTTGCGCAGGGCGCCGGCGTTGTCGGTTGAAAAGCTCCCCGACACCGACACCAGATAGTTGCCCTCTTCCCCCTTGAAGGCCCACTCCGAGGCCCCCGTGCTCTGGTAGGCGTAGCGCAGGCAGTTGTGGGTGAGCAAATCCGACGGCTCCCGCGGTGCCCCGAAGCGGCGCACATAGGCGGGGGCGGCGCAGATGACCCACTGGGAGTCGAGAATGTGGCGGGCAATCAGGCTCGAGTCATCCAGATAGCCGGTGCGAATGACCAGATCGAACCCCTCTTCCACCAGGTTGACGAAGCGGTTGTCCAGCGACATCTCCACCGTGAGCCCCGGGTGCTGCTGGCAAAAATCGGCCACCGCATCGGCCAGCAGCAGTTCGCCGGAGATGGTGGGCACCGACATCCGCACATGACCGCTCACCTTTTCACCAAATCCCGCCACCGCGTCGAAGGCGTCCAGTGCGGCGGCCTTCACATTTTTGGCACCTTGATAGAGCGCCTTGCCCGCCTCGCTCAGGGTGAGCCGGCGGGTGGTGCGATAGAGGAGCTGCACCCCGAGCTCCTCCTCAAGACGCCCGATCCGCTTGCTAACCACTGAATTTGTAAGGAAATTTTGTTCAGCTACCTTGCTGAAGGAGCCGGCCTCCACCACCTGGGCGAAGAGGATGAGGTCGTCGGTACTGGCCATATTGATCAACTTTTGGAACGAATGTTGTTCATTATTTCCATATATCGCGAAAAAGGAACAGGGTAAGGTCACGTCCGCTTAACAAAACAACAACAAGGTGCGCCTCTGCACCCCTCTGGACAAGGACGCAATGATGACAGACACCCTGCTGGCCCTGGTGGCCTTCTCGCCGATCCTGGTGGCCGCCGTGCTGCTGGTCGGCCTCAACTGGCCCGCCAAGCGCGCCATGCCCGTCGCCTTCCTGTTGACCGTGTTCATCGCCCTCTGGGGCTGGCAGATGAGCCCGACCCGGGTCTTCGCCTCCACCCTGCAGGGGCTGGTGATCACGGTGACCGTGCTCTGGATCGTGTTCGGCGCCATCCTGATGCTCAATACCCTCAAACACACCGGTGCCATCACCGCCATTCGCGGCGGTTTTACCAACATCTCGCCGGACAGGCGCATCCAGGCCATCATCATCGCCTGGTGCTTCGGCGCCTTTATCGAAGGGGCCTCGGGCTTTGGCACTCCGGCCGCCATCGCCGCGCCGCTGCTGGTGGCCATCGGCTTTCCGGCGCTCGCCGCCGTGCTGCTCGGCATGATGATCCAGTCCACCCCGGTGTCGTTCGGCGCGGTGGGCACCCCCATCCTGGTGGGTATCAACAAGGGGCTGGATAACCAGGCCATCGGCCAGACCCTGAGCGCCGGTGGCAGCAGCTGGGACATCTACCTGCAGCAGGTGACCACCAACGTGGCCCTCATTCACGCCACCGTCGGCACCCTGATGCCGGTGCTGATGGTGATGATGCTGACCCGCTTCTTCGGCCGCAACCGCAGCTGGACCGAGGGGCTCTCCATCCTGCCCTTCGCGATTTTCGCCGGGCTCGCCTTCACCGTCCCCTATGCCCTCACCGGCATGCTGCTCGGCCCCGAGTTCCCGTCCCTCATCGGCGGTCTGGTGGGGCTGGCCCTGGTGGTGACGGCGGCGCGAGCCGGTTTTCTGGTGCCCAAGAACTCCTGGGATTTCGCCCCCGAGAACGAGTGGCCCGCCGAGTGGCTGGGCTCCCTCAAGCTCGATCTCAAAGAGGCCGCCGGTCGCCCCATGTCGCTCATGCTGGCCTGGCTCCCCTATGTGGCGCTGGCGCTCCTGCTGGTGGCGAGCCGGGTGAGCCCGGCATTCAAGGCCAGCCTCCTGTCGGTGAGCCTCGCCTTCACGGACCTTTTGGGGGAGAAGGGGGTCAGCGCCTCCATTGAGCCACTCTACCTGCCGGGGGGCCTGCTGGTGCTCTGCGCCCTGCTCGCCACCTGGCTGCAATCGCGCTCCCTCGCCCCCTTCGGTCGGGCGCTGGGGGAGTCCAGCCGCACCCTGATCGGCGCCGGCTTCGTGCTGATTTTCACCGTGCCCATGGTGCGCATCTTCATCAACTCCGGCGTCAACGGGGTGGATCTCGCCAGCATGCCGGTGACCACCGCCAACTTTGCCGCCGGGCTGGTGGGGGAGTTCTTCCCTGCGCTCAGCGCCACCATCGGCGCGCTGGGGGCCTTCATCGCCGGCTCCAACACGGTATCGAACATGATGTTCAGCCAGTTCCAGTTTGAAGTGGCCCAGACCCTGGGGGTCTCCACCGCCGCCATGCTGGCCCTGCAGGCAGTCGGCGCCGCCGCGGGCAACATGATCGCCATTCACAACGTGGTGGCGGCGTCGGCCACCGTGGGGCTGCTCGGTCGTGAGGGGGCGACGCTGCGCAAGACGGCGCTGCCGACCCTCTACTACCTGCTGGTCACCGGCCTTATCGGGCTGGCGCTCATGTACAGCTTCCACATCTCGGACGCACTGCTGCAGCTCAAGTAAGGAGAGCAAGTGATGAAGGTAATGCGGGTCTACCCGGCCAAGCCGGCCGATGTCTATCTCTACGCCACCTGTCTGGTGGACCTGTTCGACCCGGTGGCGGGGCTCGATGCCATCGCCCTGATCGAGCGGGAAGGGATAAGGGTGCACTTTGTCGAGAAACAGACCTGCTGCGGGCAGCCGGCCTACACCTCGGGTCATGAGGAGGAGGCGCGCAAGGTGGCGCAAAGCCAGATGGCGCTCTTCCCCGAGCCCTGGCCGGTGGTGGTGCTGTCGGGCTCCTGCGGCGGCATGATGCACCACCACTACCGCCGCCTCTTCCCCGAGAGCCCCGAGGTGGCCGATTTTTGCGATCGGGTGTTCGAGCTCACCGAGTTTCTGGCCCGGATCTGCCGGGTGCGCTGGCACGGGGTGGGGGAGGCGAGCATCGTCATGCACACCTCCTGCTCGGCCCGGCGCGAGATGCAGGTACACACCACGGCCCGCAGCCTGCTGGGGCAGCTCGATGGCGTCACCTTGCATGAACAGGCCTACGAGAGCGAGTGCTGCGGCTTTGGCGGCACCTTCTCGGTGCGCCACCCCCACATCAGCCAGGCCATGGTGGAGGACAAGACCCGCCACCTGCTGGCCACCGGCGCCGACACCCTGGTGAGCGCCGACTGGGGGTGCCTCTTGAACATCAAGGGATCCCTGGCCTATCAGGGCAGGATCTTGCCTGCCACCCACCTGGCGAGCTTCCTGCTCGCCCACAGCCGCCCCGACAGTGACGAAATAGCTCATAACGGCGCCGCTGTTAGCGATTTGGCTCATACCAAAGAGGCCCAGCCCCATGTCTGATCACGCCAAGTATTCGCCGCGCCGCTTCCATCCTCAGGCCGAGGCGGCCCTGGCCGACCCGGTGCTGCGCCAGAATTTTCGCGGCGCCATGGATTACCTGCGCGCCAAGCGCCGGGATGCCTTCGCCGACCCGCAGGAAGAAGCGGCGGTGCGCGATGCGGCGGAGCAGATCCGCCAGCGCTGCCTCTCGCGTCTGCCGGACCTGCTGGAGCAGCTCGAAGCCAACTGCGAGCGCAACGGCATCCGGGTGCACTGGGCCCAGACGCCGGCCGAGGCCAACGCCATCATCCTCGGTATCGCCCGAAAAAACGGGGTGAGCAGCATCGTCAAGGGCAAGTCCATGGTGAGCGAGGAGGTAGGCTTCAACCACGAGATGGCGCGCCACGGCATCCGCTGCCTTGAGAGCGACATGGGGGAGTTTATCGTCCAGCTCGACGGCGACACCCCGTCCCACATCATCATGCCCGCCATCCACAAGAACAAGCAGGAGGTGAGCGACACCTTCGCAAGCAACCTGGAAGGCTTCACCCCCACCACGGACGTGGACGCCCTGATCCAGACCGGGCGGCGGGCCCTGCGCGAAGAGTTTCGCCGCGCCGGCATGGGGCTCTCCGGCGTCAACTTCGCGGTGGCCGAGACCGGCAGCCTGTGTCTCGTCGAGAACGAGGGCAACGGGCGTATGTGCACCACGGTGCCGAAAGTGCACGTGGCCATCACCGGCATCGAGAAGGTGGTGGAGTGCTTATCCGACGTGCCGCCCCTCTACAGCGCCCTGACCCGCTCGGCCACCGGTCAGGCCATCACCACCTACTTCAACGTCATCAGCGGCCCGCGCCGGGCAGGGGAGCTGGACGGCCCGGACGAGGTACACCTGGTATTGCTCGACAACGGCCGCAGCCAGGCTTACCGGGATGAGGAGCTGCGCAAGACATTGCAGTGCATCCGCTGCGGCGCCTGCATGAACCACTGCCCGGTCTACACCCGCATCGGTGGCCACGCCTACGGCACCATCTACCCGGGCCCCATCGGCAAAATCATCTCCCCCCACCTGCTGGGGCTGGAAAGCACGAGCGATCTGGTGACGGCCTCGAGCCTGTGCGGTGCCTGCGGCGAGGTGTGCCCGGTGCGCATCCCCATTCCCGATATGTTGCAGCGCCTGCGCCGGGAGGCCAAGCACGACGCACAGCCCGGTCACGAACCGCTGGCGGGGCAGGGGGCGGCCAAAAGCCGGCTCGAGACCCTCGCCATGCAGGGCTTTGCCTTTGCCGCCACCCACCCGCGCCTCTACCACGCCGCAACCGGGGTGGCCGGTCGCCTGCGGGGCTTGATGCCCAAACACCTGGGCCCCTGGACCCAGTGCCGCGAAGCCCCCCAACCCGCCCCCCAGAGCCTGCACGCCCTGCTGCGCCAGAAGAAGAAGGAGTCCTGAGATGTCGAGCAAAGAGGCCATATTAAGCCGCCTGCGCGGTGCAGCCACCCCCATTGCCCACGCACCACACGCCTGGCAGCCCTGGCGCGGGGAGGATGAACAGGCGCGGCGCGAGCGCTTTCTTGGCATGATCACCGCCAGCCACGCCGAGATCCTCACCGTCAAGGAGGCAAATCTTGCCCGGGATCTGAGCGCCTGGCTGGAAGAAGAAGGCGTGACGCATCTGGCCTGTGGCCAGGGCGGCCGCTGGCAGGCGGCGGTCGCGGCCGCCTGCGCTGGGCGCTCTGTGCTGACCCCGGCGGGGGAGTTCGCCGGCTGGAAGGACGATCTGTTCGACGCCTGTCAGGCGGGCATCACCCACTGCGCGGGGGCCATCGCCGATACCGGCACGCTCGTGTTGCTGCCCGATGGTGGCGAGCCGCGCACCTTATCCCTGGTCCCCCCCTGCCATATCGCCCTGCTGGCGGCCTCCACCATCGCCGACAACCTGGCGGGGCTGGTGGCGGCCGGGCGCTGGCAGCAGGCCATGCCCACCAACCTGCTGCTGGTTTCCGGCCCCTCCAAGACCGCCGACATCCAGCAGACCCTGGCCTACGGCGCCCACGGCCCGAGTCGCCTCTTGGTGGTGCTGGTGGAGGATTGCTGATGGGCTGGAATGAATTTGACGCTGCCGTGCTCGCGCGTATTCCACCGGAGCGGCTGGTGAGCGACCCGGATCTTCGGCTGGCCCACGGCACGGACGCGAGCTTCTACCGGCTGGTGCCCGAGCGCATCGTGCGCCTCGACTCCCTCGAGGAGGTGCGCTTCGTGCTCGGAGTGTGCCGCGAATTGAACCTGCCGTGCACCTTTCGCGCCGCCGGCACCAGCCTCTCGGGCCAGGCCCTGAGCGATTCGGTACTCATCACCCTGACCGACAGCTGGCGCGGCCATCGCATTCTGGACGAGGGGGCCCGCATCGCCCTGCAACCCGGGGTGATCGGCGCCGATGCCAACCGCTATCTGGCGCCCCTGGGGCGCAAGATTGGGCCGGATCCCGCCTCCATCAACGCCTGCAAGCTCGGCGGCATCGCCGCCAACAACGCGAGCGGCATGTGCTGCGGCACCGCCCACAACAGCTATCACACCTTGCACGCCATGACCCTGCTGCTGGCCGATGGCACCGTGCTGGACAGCAGCGATCCCCACAGCCGCGCCGCCTTTGCGGCCAGGCGCCCAGAGCTGCTCACGGGGCTCGCCGCCCTGCGCGCCGAGGTGCTGGCGAACGCCGAGCTTGCCGCCAAGATCCGCCACAAGTACCGGCTCAAGAACACCACCGGCTACGCCATCAATGCCCTGCTCGACCATGAGGACCCCGTCGATATCCTCACCCACCTGATGATTGGCTCGGAGGGGACCCTCGGCTTTATCGCCGAGGTGGTGCTCGATACCGTGCCGGAATACCCCTACAAGGCCTCGGCCCTGCTGGTGTTTCGGGACGCCGAGCAGGCCTGTCTGGCCACCTCGCGCCTGAAAAGTGCGCCGGTGGCGGCGGTGGAGCTGATGGATGGGCGCTCCCTTCGCTCGGTCGCGGGCAAGCCCGGCCTGCCGGACTTTATCAAGACCCTGGACCTGGCTGCCTGCGCCCTGCTTGTGGAGGTGCATGGGGAATCGAAAGAGGAGCTGGTGGATCGCTGCGAGCAGGTGACGGCCATGGCCGCCGAGTTCGCCCAGGTCGCCTCTGTGCCATTTACCAGCGACAGCGCCGGGCTCTGGGCCATTCGCAAGGGGCTCTTCCCGGCGGTGGGGGCGGTGCGCACCACGGGCACCACAGTCATCATCGAGGATGTCGCCTTTCCCATCGAGCGTCTGGCCGAAGGGGTAGCGGGGCTGCAGCAACTGTTCGATCGCTTCGAATACGGTGAAGCCATCATCTTCGGCCACGCGCTGGAGGGGAACCTGCACTTCGTCTTTACCCAAGGCTTTGATGATCCGGCCCAGGTGGCCCGCTACGGTGCCTTTATGGATGCGGTGGCCGAACTCGTCGCGGTACGCTTTGGCGGGTCCCTCAAGGCCGAGCACGGCACCGGCCGCAACATGGCCCCCTATGTGGAGCTGGAATGGGGGCCGGAGGGGATGGCGCTGATGCGCCGCATCAAGGCGCTGCTTGACCCCGATGGCCTACTCAATCCCGGTGTCATCATCAACGACGACCCCAAGGCCCACCTGGCCCACCTCAAGCCCATGCCGGCGAGCGATGCCATCGTCGATCCCTGCATCGAATGCGGCTTTTGCGAAGCGGTCTGCCCCTCGCGCACTCTGTCGCTCTCACCACGCCAGCGCATCGTACTCTACCGCGAACTGGCCCGCCGCAATCGTGCCGATGAGCCCTCCAACCAGCTGGCCCGGCTGTTTGACTATCAGGGCATCGATACCTGCGCCGCGACCGGGCTCTGCGCCGATCGCTGCCCGGTGGGCATCAATACCGGCAGCCTGATCAAGAAATTGCGCCACGAAAAGTACAGTCGCTTCGTGCCCATCGCCCGCTGGAGCGCCGATCACTTCGCCGGTGTCACTCGCACCGCCCGCGGGGCCCTCGGCCTCAAAGCCATTGCCGGCAAGGTATTGGGGGAGAAAGCGCTGGCAGGTCTGGTGAACGGGGTTCGCCATCTGAGCGGCCAGCGCACACCCGCCTGGCTGCCGACCCTGCCGGGGCTGAGCCGCTACCAGTGGCCGCAAGGGGAGGGGAGCCATAGCGGATCCAGCGAGGACATTGGAGGGGATCGCACCGTGGTTTATCTGCCTTCCTGCGCGAGCCGGGTATTCGGCCAGCAGGAGGAAGCCCCGTCACTGCCGGACGTTGTGTACTCCCTGCTCAATAAAGCGGGTTGCCGGGTGATAGTGCCGGCGAGAGTTGAGGGGCTCTGCTGCGGCATGCCCTATGACAGCAAGGGGATGGCAGAGGTCGCTGAGGCCAAGCGTAATGAGCTGGCCGAGGCCTTGTGGCAGGCAAGCGAGCAGGGGCGTTGGCCCGTGTTACTTGACACCAGCCCCTGCGTACAGCGGCTGCTCTCGGGGGAGATCGGCAAGGGCCTTCGGGTGTTTGAGCCCTCCGCCTTTGTGCTGGAACACCTGCTGCCCCACCTTGAGCTGACCCCCATCGATGAGACAGTGATGCTCCATATCACCTGTAGCAGCCGGCGCATGGGGCTCGGCGATAAGATGCTGGCGCTGGCCCGCGCCTGCGCCCGCGAGGTGATCGTGCCTGAGCATATCCAGTGCTGCGGCTTTGCCGGTGACAAGGGGCTGATGACCCCGGAGCTCAACGCCGCCGCCCTCGCCAGCCTGCCCGCCCAGGTCCCCAGCGATTGCCGCCAGGGTTTCAGCAACAGCCGCACCTGCGAAATGGGGCTCAGCCAGCACGCCGGCATTCCCTATCACAGCATCCTCTATCTGGTGGATCAGGCGGCGAAATAAATAACCCCCCGGCAGAATATATGCTGCCAGGGGGTATTGGATGGATATGTACATACAGTAAGTGGAGTGTACACGCATCGATTACAATTTACACAGCAAAGTAAGTGGGTGTTTCTCTTGGCTTGAGACCACGGTTACAGTTATCTTATTTTTGCTTGGAATTCAGGGAAATTACTTAATGCATCAAATGCAGAAAAAACACTCCAGCCATGTTTTCTCAACACGTGAGAAGTCGTCATGTTTATCAACACGGCGACCTTTCGTCTAGGGAAGGTGCGAATAAGTCATATGGCACAAGAGCATTTACTGGTAACCCATTGATATTAAATGACTAAAATTTTCATT
>NZ_JAPDBQ010000029.1:0-34026 GCF_027705325.1 Aeromonas sp. QDB18 | reverse complement strand
ATCTCGCACCTCGATAACTGTACGTAAGATCAGTATAGTTCGTGGTAACTGACTGCTAATCATGGGTAATCAGGTTTCCATATCACCTTGTTATTTTGTTATTGGACGACCCTATCCAGGATCGGGCGGTAATATAACAAACAACATGTGACGGTTTTTCATCGGCGACTCACAAATTCCGCCAAATGTGATCATCCACGCAACCTGTTTCCCCTATTTGGAACAGAGGCACCCCACTCGCAGAGCAATTTCCCCCATGATGGCAGCCCGCCGGTAACGGTTATGGCATACTGCCCGCCAATCAATGCCAAGGAGTGCCTGGAATGGCCAAGTACGACAAAATTTCCCCCGAAACCCAGCAGGAGGCGATGAAGATCGCCCGTGCCAACCAGAAGCCGGGGCAGACCAAGGAGCAAACCCAGCTCATCGCCCAGGGGATCCAGAAGGGCATAGACGAATACAAGAAACAGATGAAGGCGAAGGCCCGCGAGGCCAGCCGCCAGAAGAAACTGCAAGCCAAAGCCAGGCACTCTTCCCAAGAGACACCGGAAGAGGAGAGCGAAGCCGAGGTCATCGAGCTCACCCGCCAGCACCCGCTGCCCTGGATCCTGCTGGTGCTGAGCTGGCTGGTATTTGCCGTGCTCTGGTTCTGGTTCCGCTGATCCTGCCCAGGCAAACCTTTGCCCTGCGATCCGCTTCACAGCCCGGGCGCGGGGGACTGGTCATTCCCCACCCGGACTGCCTACACTCTGCCCCCCTTGTCAGGAGACACTCATCATGAACCCGGCCCCGCTCTATCTGCTGGCTCCCCTCGCCCTCTTCCTCGTGACCCTGGTGCTCTATCGCATCTCGCCACTGCGGGCGGTTGCCGCCGGCCATGCCCGCTGGTTTATCCTGCCCGCCTTCACCCTCTTTATCCTGCTCATCGTCATCAATGGCGCTGCGGATCCCGCCCTGAGAAGCCCTGCTTTCCACTGGCTGATGCCGGGGTTCGGCTTTGCCCTGAGCCTGTTCCCTGCCCTGCCCAAGGCACTGGTACCGCGCCTGGCTATCAAGGAGGGAGCCTTTGCTGCCCTGGGTCTGATGCTGATGAGCCTTGCCATGGTCTACTGATCGGCAAGCGCTGGCGTCACGATGGCGCCAGCCCCCTTCTTGTACAAAGAATGGCCTTCAGGCATCTTGGTGGGCGGATAACCGGCATGGAGGCCAGATGAACAATCCGCCCGATTTCATGGCACTGTGGGATTATCAGGATCCCGTTGCCAGCGCCCAGCGTTTTCAAGCACTGCTGCCCGAGGCGCGTGCCGCCAACCTGCAATGGGAGCTGGAGCTCCTCACCCAGATAGCCCGCACCCATTCGCTGCAACGCCAGTTTGCACAGGCGCACCAGCTGCTCGACGAGATAGAACCCCGCCTCACCGAGGCGACTCCACGGGCCCGCCTGCGCGCCTTGCTGGAGCGTGGCCGCACCTTCAACTCCGCCGGTGACAAGGCCAGCGCCAGAGCCCTGTTTGAACAGGCCTGGCAACTGGGAGAGCAGTACGAAGAGCACTATCTGGCCATCGATGCGGCCCACATGGTGGCCATCGCCGCCCCCCTGGAGGAGCAGAGCCACTGGCACCAGCTGGCGATGACCCTGGCCGAGCGCAGTCACGACAAGCGGGCGCGAGGCTGGCTCGCCACCCTCTATAACAATCAGGGCTGGACCCTGTTCGAGCTGGGTCGCCTCGACGAGGCCATCGCCTGTCAGCAAAAGTGCCTGGCCTGGCACGAGCAGCACAACAACCAGGGCAAAGCCTTTATCGCCCGCTGGAGTCTGGCGCGCCTGAGCCGGGCCCAGGATCGCCATGAACAGGCCATGGCCGAACTGGCGCAGTTGCGCGACGACATGACTGCCGCAGGCGCCCCCGAGGATGGCTATGTGTTCGAGGAGCTGGGGGAGAATGCGCTCTTGCTCAATGATCCCGCGGCGACCGAGTACTTTGCCCGTGCCTGGTTTCTGCTGTCACAGGATGGCTGGTTCACCGCTAACTAGGCAGAACGACTGGCCAGGCTCAAGCTGCTCGCCAAACTCTGATAAGCGTGCGGGGCGACCAATTGGCCGCCCCGCACATCAGCATGTCTGCCCGGGAGTAGAGGTGACGGCTCAGGCCGGACTCGCCTCTTCCCAGCTCTGCTTCTTGCGATAAATCGTGGAAGGGCTTATTTCCAGCAGGGCCGCCGCCTTGGGGATGTTGCCGTCACAACTGGCGATGGCCTGCTCGATGGCCTCCTTTTCCACCTGCCAGAGCGGACGGACCTGCCTGCGAACGACGACGGATTCTGACTGGGGATCCGCGATCCCGACCACAGGCTCCGGGGCCAGGGTTCGCCCCCCGTTGAGGGGAGGTGGCAGGATATCCGGGCTCACCAGCTCGCCATCGTTGAGCACCACTATGTTGCGCACCACGTTTTGCAGCTCGCGCACGTTGCCGGGCCAGGGGTAGTCGAGCAGCACCTGCACTGCGTCCGCATCAAAGTCCCTGAACCGCTTGTTCTCCTCACCGGCATAACGCAATAGCAACTCCCGGGCCAGCAGCAGGATGTCCTCTCCCCGCTCCCTCAGGGGGGGCAGCGCCAGCGGGATCACGTGCAGGCGGTAGTAAAGGTCTTCACGAAACCGTCCGGCCTTGACCTCCACCAGGGGATCCCGGTTGGTGGCGCAGACAAAGCGCACATCCACCGTCTCCAGCTTGCCGCTGCCGACCCGCTGCAGGGTGCCGGTCTGGATGAAACGCAGCAGCTTGCTCTGCAGGTCGAGATCCATCTCGCAGATCTCGTCGAGGAAGAGGGTACCGCCGTCCGCCAGACTGGCCGCCCCCTTGCGATCCCCCTGGGCACCGGTAAACGACCCCTTCACGTGGCCGAAGATCTCGCTCTCCATCAGGTCATGGGGAATGGCGGCGCAGTTGAGGGCGATGAAGGGCTGATCCCGACGCGGGCTGCACTGGTGGATGGCCTCGGCGCACACCTCCTTGCCGGTGCCGCTCTCGCCAGTGATGAAGACGGTGGCCTTGCTCGGCGCCGCGCTCTCGATGATGCGATAGACCGCCTGCATCGCCATGGAGGCGCCGATGAAACCGGCAAAGGAGCTGCGCTCGAAGTTTTCCCGATACTGGGCCACCAGCGAGCTGAGCTGCTGGTGCTTCAGGGCATTGCGCGCCGTGGCGCACAGGCGCTTGCCATCGAACGGCTTGGTGAGAAAATCGAAGGCCCCGAACCGCATCGCCTCCACCGCCACATCCACCGAGCCGTGAGCGGTGATCACCACCACGGAGCAGGGCAGTTGCCGCTCCGTGATCTGCTGCAAGATGTCCATGCCGGACATGTCGGGCAACTCCAGGTCGAGCAGCACCACGGGGGGCGGGCTTGCCAGCAATTGTGCCAAAGCCTGCTGGCCACAATCTGCCAGCTGCACCTCGTAGCCATCCTGGGCCAGATACTGCTCATAGACGACCGCCAGACTGCGGGTATCTTCCACCAACAGGACACGGGGTTTGCTTTCAGCCACGAGATCCATCCTTGCGCTTGATTTTGTTGTCTATTCTGGGGGCTAGCCGCCACACACTCAAGACGGCCTCATCGCTTTATCCGGGGGATTGCGACAATACACAAGCAAAAACGGCTCCCTGGGGAGCCGTTTTTATGGTGCTTTGAGCTTATTTCTTGGCGTTGTCGCCATCGGCAGCCGGTTTTTCGATGGCCAGCAGCTCTACGTCAAATACCAGCACGGCGTTGGCCGGGATGGAACCTGCACCGTGCTCGCCATAGGCCAGCTTGGACGGCAGGAAGAACTTGAACTTGGAGCCGACCGGCATCAGTTGCACCCCTTCGGTCCAGCCCGGGATCACCTGGTTGAGCGGGAAGGTAGCCGGCTCGCCGCGATCGACGGAGCTGTCAAACTTGGTGCCATCAGTCAGGGTACCGGTGTAGTGTACCTTGACGATGTCGGTGGCCTTCGGCTTGGCGCCGTCACCCATCTTCTCGACCTGATATTGCAGGCCGGACTCAGTGCTCTTCACGCCCTCTTTCTTGGCGTTGGCAGCCAGGAACTCTTCACCCTTCTTCAGGTTTTCCACGGCATCCTTGTCGGCCTTCGCCTTGGTCAGCTCGTTGATCTTGGCGTCGTATTCCTGCAGAACCTTCTGGATCTCCTCGTCGGTCATCTTGGCTTCTTTGCCCAGACCGTCGGTGACACCCTTCAGGATCACGGTGTTGTCCAGCTTGATGCCGAGCTCCTGCTGGCGCTCCAGGGTATTGGCGATATAACGACCCATGGAGAGGCCGATCGCATAGCCGGATTGCTCTTCAAAGCTCTTGGCCTCAGCCTTGGGGGCCTCTGCCGGCTTGCTGGCTTCTGCCTTGACCTCTGCGGTGTTGGTCGCAGCAGGTTTCTCATCTTTTTGGCAAGCAGTCAGACCGACGGCAACCGCCGCAGCCAACAGGGACACCTTCAGAAAATTGTTCATCAGTTTCTCCAAAACTCTAAATACCGCTCTCGGTTCCTTCGTGAAATGAGAGGTTTATCGTGATAAGCGCCTTATACTAACGCCGTGATCGCAGGTAACGAAAGCATGAGACAGGAAAAATGATCAAAAGTGCCATTTATCTCATCGGTATTTGCCTGATGCTGACGGGGTGCGAACAACGCTCACTTCCCAGCCAGCAGATCCACCTCGCCAACCAGGGGCTGCTGAGCGCGGATCTCGCCAGTTCCGGCAAGCTCGCGCTCGTCTCCAGCCTGGGTCAGGGCACTGTGGTGTGGGATCTGGAACAGGGCAAGGAGCGCTGGCGCTGGCGCCAGAGCGACGACCAGGAGGAGTTCGTCACCCTGACCCGCTTCTCCCCCGATGACAGCCATGCCATCACCGCCACTCAGCACACCTTCGCCATCTGGCGCTTGCAGGATGGCCGCTCCCAGGGCTACTACTCCCTGCCAGAATCCCGCCTGCGCGATGCGGCGATCTCGGCGGATGGCCGCCAGGTGCTCATCGGCCGTGAAGACGGCAAGGCGGAGGTGGTCGACACCCAGACCGGACGCCGGCTGCAATTTCTTGGCCACACCGAACAGGTCAACACGGTGGATCTCTCCCCCAATGGTCGCTATGCCCTCACCGGCGGCAACGATTACAGCGCCTATCTGTGGGATACCCGCACGGGCCAGGTGGTGTGGCGCTTCAACCACGCCGGGCGAGTCGTGATGGCGAGACTGGATCCGTCCGGACGTTTCGCCTTCACCGCAGACAGTCGCCAGGCCAGCATCTGGGATCTCAAAACCGGCAAGGAGCACAGCAGGTTGCAATATGATCACCGCTTCGAGGTCTACACCAGCGCCCGCTTCGCCAACGGCGGCAACTGGCTCATCACCGGCGCCCCCTCCCGCCAGCTCACTCTGTGGCAGGTGAGTGACGGCCAGCCGTTGCAGAGCTGGCGCGTCTCGCCCCATCCCAAGGTGAAACCGCCGAGCGCTGTGGTCTATGGCGTGGCTTTGCGCGACAATGACCACCTCGTCAGTGCCAGCTCCAGTGGCCTGGCTGAAATCTGGACTATCAAGTAAGGACCAAAAGGCCCATGAGTCAGCAACTAAACGAACGCCTCGAAACCCTGGAAAGCCGCCTCGCTTTTGCCGAATACACGGTGGAGCAGCTCAACGACGAGGTCACCACCCAGGGTCGCGAGCTGGACCGGCTCAAACACCAGATCCATCTACTGGTGGATAAATTGCAGAGCGTACAGCCGAGCCAGATCGCCAGCATGGCCGAAGAGACGCCGCCACCGCACTACTGATGAGTGCCAGCCATAAAAAAACCCGCGCCATGCGCGGGTTTTTTTATCATCGGCCAGGCCGTGATCAGTGCTGATGGCCCTTGCCACCACAACCGCCACCACCGCAGCAACCACCGTGACCGTGATCGTCGCCGTGATCGTGTGCATGGTTGTGACCATGGCCGCCACAGCAGCCACCGTGGTCATGATCGTGATCATGGCCGTGATCATGGTCATGACCATGATCGTGACCGCAGCCACCAGCGCCGTGCACATGGCCATGGGCCAGCTCTTCGGCGGTCGCGGCACGCACGTCCTTGATCTCGACCTTGAAGCCCAGGGTCACGCCAGCCAGGGGATGATTGCCGTCCACCTTGATGAACTCCTCGGACACCTCGATGACGGTCACCGGGCGGTGGCCGTCGTCGGTCTCGGCCACAAAAGTATCCCCTTCAGACACTTCCATACCGTCGAACAGCTCGCCGGGCACTTCCTGCACCAGATTCTCGTCGTACTCGCCATAGGCCTGGTTCGGCGTCAGGGTGACGTCGAACGCCTCGCCCACGCTGCGACCTTCCAGCTCGGCTTCGAGGCCGGAGACCAGGTAACGGGTACCGTGCAGATACACCAGCGGCTCTTTACCGACAGTGGTGTCGATGACTTCACCGTGTTCGTCGGTGACCGTGTATTCCAGCGTAACCACGCTCAGGGGAGCTACTTTCATGTCAGGGATCCTGCGGATAGAAAAAAACGGGCTCAGAATACCTCAAAAAGGCAGACAAGCATATGGTCGGCCCGGCTTCAGTGTGATGAAAAAGTCATCAACAGCGACCAACCTGACCGACGTACCATCACCTTGAGGCATGGCACTCACTCGGGACGAAACACCCCAATCACCTGCTCCGCCTCGCGCGTCACCTTGTCCACCTGCTCCTGGGTCTGCACCTGGGTATCCCCGCACTCGACACAGGTCACCTTCTCGACTCCATGCTCCATATACAGCATCATGGTGTCCATCTTGCCGCACGCCGGGCAAACCGCCCCGGCAATGAAGCGTTTTTTACGTCTGGTTTCCATTTTCGTTACCTCCAGGCAGCATCATATCAGGGTTTTTACATGCATCACGCCATCGAATATCAGCATTTTTCCACTTCCACTCTTCAGGTAGGCCCCCGCAAGCGCTCCCCCATGGGCCAATTGCTGCGCGTCACCCAGGGGGCGGCGCTGCTGAAATTGGGTGCCCATGAGCTGCTGCTGACACCTGGCAGCCACTTCTGGCTCTGTGCCGATGCCCTCGCCGCCTTCACCACTCTGGCTGACTGCCAGCATGATCTGCTGGCCTGCTCCGTGCGGGTGCCCCAGCCCGCCCAGGCTGGCTGGTTGCAGGCAAGCCCGTTGATGGACGCACTGCTGGACAGCCTGGCGGCCTGGTCACGCCCCCGCGACTGGCAAGGCCCCTATGGGCAGCGGCTGCAAGTGGTGGGGGATGAGTTGCATGGCTGCACCATCTCGTCACTGGGGGATCAGGCACTGCAAGATGCCTGGCAAGCCCTGGCCAGAGCGCAGCCGGATAGCGTGGCTGCCTGGCAGACCCTGCTGGGCACTCGCGGTCTCGAGGGCCCGGACGCCCAGGCACTGCAGGATCAGTGGCAACTGTTGCAGGGGATTCGCCTGCTGCGAAGCGGCAGCACACCGTCACAGGTGGTGAGCAGGCTGGGTTATCGGGATGAAAGCGCGCTGGCCGAGGCTCATCTGCAATGGCTCGGGGCGCCCCTCTCCCCTCAGCCGTCCGCGACCCGATAAGAGAGGCATAAAAGGATGGCAAAAGAAATCCAGTTTTGCGGCTCACCGCCGCTAACAACAAAGGAGTCATTCATGTCACCATCTTTTATGCTGAACACCCGATTGACCGTCACCGACTAGATCAACAGGACATCCGCCATGACGAGCAAGGCCAACCAATCCCAAGGCATGTTGCTGTTCCACCTCTCTGCCAGACAATCTTTCGCCATCGGTACCCTCAAGGTGAAGGAGATCGTGCCCTACACCCAGCTCACCGCCCTGCCACAATCCCATCCCACCGTGCTCGGGGCCGCCAGCATGCGCGGCACCACCATCCCGGTGATCGACATGGCAATGGCCGTGGGCTACCGCCCCATCAGCCGGGAGGAGATGCCCCACTGCTTCATCATCATCACCGATTGCCGCCGTACCCTGGTGGGCTTTCTGGTGCGGGGCATCGACAAGATCACCGAGTGCAACTGGCGTGACATCGAGCCGCCCCCTCCCTCTTTGGGACAGAACGTCTTCGTCACCGGTGTGACCCGGGTGGGAGATCAGTTGATCCAGTTGCTGGATGTGGAACTCATCCTGTCGCGGGTCTATCCGGACGATCCCAGCCATCTCTACCCCGTGCTGACCGACGTGCAGCGCGAGAGGCTCAAGCCGATGCGGATCCTGCTGGTGGACGACTCCTCTGTCGCCCGTCGCCAGCTCATGGCGGCGCTCGATTACATCAACATCCCCTACGAGGTCTGCACCAACGGACGCGACGCCCTCACCCTGATGCAGACCCGGGTCTCCCAGGGCACGCGGATCGACATCCTGGTGAGCGATATCGAGATGCCGGGACTGGATGGTTACGAGCTGGCCTTCGAGGTGCAGAGCGATGCCAAGCTGGCGGGAGCCTACATCATCCTGCACACCTCCCTCTCCAGCGAGATCAGCGTGGAGCGGGCCCATCAGGTCGGCGCCCACGAGGCGCTCACTAAGTTTGAAGCCAACGAACTGATCCAGGCCATGCTACGCGGCGCCGAGCACCACGATCGTCTGTTGGCCTGATGTCGCGGCGAGCCAAGGGCTCGCCGCCCCCTTTTCCTTCCTGCTCTTCCGAGTCGTTGCATGTTGACAGAAAGCCACTTTCACGCCCCCTGGTGGGCCCGCAACCCCCATCTGCAAACCATTTTGCCCAAGTGGCTGCGCCGCTCGCCTGCCCGCTTCATCCAGGAGCGCTTCGAACTTCCGGACGGCGATTTCGTTGATCTGGCCTGGAGCGGCGAACCCGGCCAGGATGAACAACCCCTGGTGGTGGTGTTCCACGGACTGGAGGGGAGCATTCACTCCCACTATGTCAAGGGGCTCTTTGCCCACCTGCAGCGGCAAGGGAACGAGGCGGTGCTGATGCACTTTCGGGGGTGCAGTGGCGAGCCGAATCGGCTGCTGCAGGCCTATCACTCAGGCGCCATCGAGGACGCCCAGACGGTGATTGCCGAGCTGGAGCGGCGTTTTCCTGGCCGCCCCCTGGTCGCCATCGGCTATTCCCTGGGGGGCAACATGCTGGTCAATCTGCTGGCGCGGGCCTGCCCGGCACCATTGAAGGCGGCGGTGGTAGTGTCGGCCCCGCTGCAACTGGCAAGCTGTGCCGATCGGGTCAATCAGGGCTTCTCACGGGTCTATCAGAACTACCTGCTGCGGACCATGCGAACCAACCTGCAAAGCAAGATCCGGCGCCAGAGCGCGGCACGGGCGCGCTGGCAGCCGACCCAGATCACCCGCATCGCCACACTGAGGGAGTTCGACGAGCTGGTGACGGCACCGCTCCATGGTTTCGAAAGCGCCGATCACTACTACCAGACCTGCTCCGGCCTGAGCCTGCTGGCCCGCATTCCCATCCCGACCCTCGTTATTCACGCCGCCGACGATCCCTTCATGACCGATGCCGTCATTCCGGCGGCGGAGCAGCTCTCCCCTCTGGTGCGCTACGAGCTGAGCCGCCAGGGCGGCCACGTGGGCTTCCTGCACGGCTCTCCCTGGCACCCCCGCTTCTGGCTGGATGAGCGCATCAGCCAGTGGTTGCGGGAACAGACTCAGGGCGCGAACCGGTAACCGTTGCGCCCCTCTTCCTTGGCCTGATAGAGGGCGCCATCGACCCGCTCGAGCAGCATGACGAGGCTCTCCCCGGCTCGCCACTGGGCTATCCCCTGGCTCAGGGTGAGGTGGGGGGCTACGTCGGAATCCTCATGGGGCAGAGCCCTGGCCGCCAGAGTGGCGCGAATGCGCTCCGCCACCTCCTGGCCACCGGCCAGCGTCGTCTCCTGCAGCAACACCACGAACTCCTCTCCCCCGTAGCGCGCCACCAGATCGCCGGGCTCCCGCACACTCTCCTCCAGGCACTCGGCCACCAAGATCAGGCACTCATCCCCCGCCTGATGCCCATAGCGATCGTTGTAGCGCTTGAAGAAATCCACATCGAGCAGGATCACGGTGAGCGGTACATCCTGGGTGGTGCCTTGCGCAATGGCACGCTTGCACGCCTGATCGAAGTGGCGACGGTTGGCTATGCCGGTCAGGGGATCCCGGTTGGCCATGGCATTCATCTTGTTTGCCAGCATCAGGTTGTCGTGCTCCCTTGACACCGCAAGCTCGAACCAGCCGTTGAGCATGCGCCGTCCCGTCTCCAGCACCACTAGCAAGACCCCGACCACTATGGTGTTGACCAGAACAAAGGGCTCAGGACTCCAGGAGGCTCTCACCAACAAGAACAGCAGGGGGACAGAAACCAGTGCGTAAAACAGCCGCACATCGCAATACGCGGCGACGAGACCGGTCAGCAGCAACAGACTGACCATGTTGAAAATGAAACTGAAGCCCCCCTTCAAGTCGACGATCGAGATGGTGTAACCCACCATGGCCCAGGCCAGGGCACAGACGCACAGGGACACCAGCCAGATGGCATGGGATTGACGGGAGAGCCAGCCCCACCCGAGCGGCAGCAGCAGGCCAACACCTATCATGGCAAAGAGCTGCCATTTGTATGACCAGGGCAGGTTGCCGACCAGTACCAGGTGTGCATCCCGATAGATGTAGAAGCGGGTCAGCAGAAATACGAGGGCGATGAGATTGATGACCCAGTACCAGCGCAAACCGGCGCTCAGGGCGCGGCGGCGGGCATCGAAAAGGTGCTGTTCGAATTGACTGGAGGGTCGGCGTGCGTCAATGGATTGCATGGCACCCCTCGTCCAAAACGAGACAAATCCCTTGCGCTTGCCGACCAGACATCGACAATATCCGCAACCCACTGAGTGAAGATGAAATCATGATTATCCCCTGGCAAGAACTGGAGCCGGACACCCTCACCAACCTGCTCGAACACTTTGTGCTGCAAGAAGGCACCGAATACGGTGAACAGGATGTCAGCCTGACCGACAAGGTCGAAGCAGTCAGGCAACAATTGCTACAAGGTAGCGCCGTGCTTGTCTACAGCGAGCTGCACGAAAGTGTCAATGTCGTCCCAAAGACTCATTTAAGCAAGTCACCCACTGACGACTTCCCCCAAGCGTAACGCGGTCACGGCTTATCGGGCGGCTCACCCCGCCCTCCCCCCATCTAACTCGCACCATCAGGCCGCATGGCCAGCTCGCCACCCAGCAGCGCCTATTCCGGCGTCCCCGGAGCACGGGGCAGCCCTCGTTCACAGCTATTGCCGGGAAGCGTGGGGGCAGCGGGAGGATGACGGCGCACTTGACCGCACTTTGGGCCACCCCTTATAACGGAACTCCCAAGGAAGAGAGAATTCTATGTCCGCCAAGCATCCCATCATCGCGGTCACCGGTTCGTCCGGTGCCGGTACTTCCACCTCCACCAACGCCTTCCGATCCATGTTCCACCAGCTTGGATACAAGGCGGCCGTGGTCGAGGGGGACAGTTTTCACCGCTACACCAGGCCCGAGATGGACGTGGCGATCCGCAAGGCCCGGGAGCAGGGGCGGCATATCAGCTACTTCGGCCCGGAGGCCAACGACTTCGGTCTGCTGGAGTCCTTTTTCCAGGAGTATGGCCAGAGCGGCACCGGCCAGTATCGGCGCTATCTGCACAGCTTCGACGAGGCGGTGCCTTTCAACCAGATGCCTGGCACCTTCACCCCCTGGCAGGATCTGCCCGGCGAGACGGATCTGCTGTTCTACGAAGGACTGCATGGCGGCGTGGTCACGGGGGAGCACAACGTGGCGCGGCACGTGGACTTTCTCATCGGCGTGGTGCCCATCGTCAACCTGGAGTGGATCCAGAAGCTCATTCGCGACACCTCGGAACGCGGCCACTCCCGCGAGGCGGTGACCGACTCCATCGTGCGTTCCATGGACGACTACATCAACTTCATCACGCCGCAGTTCTCCCGCACCCACATCAACTTCCAGCGGGTGCCGACCGTCGATACTTCCAACCCTTTCAGCGCCAAGGTGATACCCAGCCTGGACGAGAGTATGCTGGTGATCAGGTTTCGGGGCATCAAGCAGGTGGACTTCCCCTACCTGCTGTCGATGATAGACGGCGCCTTCATGTCCAGGATGAACACCATCGTCGTGCCGGGTGGCAAGATGGGCTTCGCAATGGAACTGATCCTGCGCCCCCTGATCCAGCAACTGATCGAAACGGGCAAGATCACCTGAGCCAAGGAGCTTAACGATGCGCGCTGCACTTCTCTCATTCACGCTGGCAACCCTGCTGGGGGGTTGCAGCTCCGGCCCCGCCGCCCCCACGGTCGAAACGGGCACCATGGTGGTTCGCCCGGCGGAGCATTGGACCTACGGGGCGACACCACGCTATGCGCTGGCCGAACAATTCCAGTATGCGGGCAACAGCGCCGCGCCCTGGCTCGAGCCGGTACAGCAGGCCGTCATCCGGCAACTGGACGGCAAAGGCTGGCGCAGCGTTCCCCTGGATGAGGCCGACGTATGGGTCGCCATCGGGGTAGCTGGCAGCCAGGACATGAGCGATGGCGAGATCTTCTCCCGCCTCGGCATGACACCGGGCCTGAACGCCGCTACCAATGCCCGCAAGGGGACCCTGGCCGTCGTGCTGCTCGACGGGCATAGCCAGAAAGCGGTGTGGAGCAGCGCCATCCAGCTCGCCAGCGACGTGCCTGTCGCAGAGGAGGCCCGTGGCCAGCTTAGCCAGCAACTGGCCGTCCAGTTGCTGGGCTCGCTACCGTCAGAATGATGTCTCGTTCAACAAAAACGGCCTGCTTCACGCAGGCCGTTTTCCATGCACGCCGTGACGGCATCAGGGTCACTTCAACTCGCAGGTCAGCTGGGTCACACCGCTCTTGACCAGGGTGGCCTGCTTGTCCTGACGGGAGAAGGTAGTCACCCCGTCGGAATAGCTGGCAGTCTCTTTGGGCGACTCGATGCGCCCCAGCTTGTGATAGACACCGGCATAAGGGAACTGCACCATGTCGGCCTGGGCATCATAGGTGATGGCCAGCAACTCTTCCCCGCACTGATACTGGCTGTATTGATACTGGGTCGGCTGCGGCATGCTGCAGGCGGCCAGACCGAACAGGGGAAGCAACATCATCATTTTTTTCATCGCACTTTCCTTATGTCATGGCGTTATCGACGGGACAAACTTTAGCGGTTAACCCTCAAGAATTTGATAACTATGGGTAATTTCTACCGCTTTTTCCAACATCAGGGAAACTGAACAATATTTTTCCATGGACAGATCCACCGCACGGGCGACCTGCTTCTCCGCCAGACTCTTGCCGGTCACCACGAACTTGAGGTGGATCTGCTCAAATACCCGGGGAACGGTATCGGCGCGGGTCCCTTCCAGTTCGACATGGCAGGCAGTCACTGACTGACGGGCCTTCTCCAGAATGGAGACCACATCGATGGAGCTGCAACCGCCGACAGCCAGCAGGATCATCTCCATCGGGCTGGCACCTTCACCCGGGTTGGCGCCATCCAGGGTCACCTGATGACCGGACTCGCTCTCCCCCACAAACTTCATGCCTTCCACCCAGCTGACCTTGGCTTTCATCTCTCACTTTCCTCTCAATGACGACGGTTCTAACGCCCATAGCATACCTCAAGCCGGGGTCGAGTGGCACATGCGCCAGGATCTTGCCCGTTCCCGACGATAAAGCCCCGTTTGTGGCGACAGCAGCCTCTCCTGCGAAACGGACGACGACCCAAAGGGAAATAGATCGAAATCAACATCCGACCTCCTCTTCTTGCCTAGAATGCCCCGGACGACGCAGCAGATGGCTGCTCACCGGTGGACGGCAAAACCCCAAAGCCTTGTCAGCACAGGCAAAGGCTCTTATTCTACTGCGACCAAAGAGTAAGGAATGGCAAGCTTGGCAACTTGCCTGGACGCACAGTCCATAAAAATGACACTACAGAGGAAGTCTCATGATCATTGGCAAACCGCAAAGCGATCCCACCCTTGAGTGGTTCTTGTCGCATTGCCACATTCATAAGTATCCCGCCAAGAGCACCCTGATCCACGCCGGTGAAAAAGCGGAAACCCTCTACTACATCGTCAAGGGCACCGTCGCCGTCCTGATCAAGGATGACGAAGGCAAGGAGATGATCCTCTCCTACCTGAATCAGGGGGATTTCCTGGGCGAGATGGGGATGTTCGAAGAGAACGAGAATCCGGAGCGTTCCGCCTGGGTGCGTGCCAAAGGCGCCTGTGAAGTCGCCGAGATCTCTTACAAGAAGTTCCGCCAGCTGATCCAGGTCAACCCGGACATCCTGATGCGTCTATCCGGCCAGATGGCCAAACGCCTGCAGCACACCAGCCAGAAGGTCGGCAACCTCGCCTTCCTGGACGTGACCGGCCGCATTGCCCAGACCCTGCTCAACCTGGCCAAACAGCCGGATGCCATGACCCACCCGGATGGCATGCAGATCAAGATCACCCGCCAGGAGATCGGCCAGATCGTCGGCTGCTCCCGTGAAACCGTCGGCCGCATCCTCAAGATGCTGGAAGAGCAGGAGCTCATCTCCGCCCACGGCAAGACCATAGTGGTGTTTGGTACCCGCTGACCGGGTTCCGCCGACGGCGCCCGCACAGCGCCGTTGGATAAAAAGGCTGCCCATGGCAGCCTTTTCCGATCCTCTCCCCTATAATCCCGAACGCCCCGCCGTCATGGCCTTCGCCAAGAGAACTCCTATGCACCTTCAATGCCCCCTTTGCCGCAGCCCCCTGCACCTTCATGCCGCCTCCCGCGGGGTCTATTGCGACAACAAACACCACTTCGATCCCGCACCGGAAGGCTATCTGGACCTCATCCCCGGCAAGAAGAACCCCAAGGACAGCGACAGCCGGGCCCTGCTGCGCGCCAAGCGCCGCTTCCTGGAACAAGGCCACCAACTGCCTCTGGTGGACGCCATGGCGAACCTGCTCGCTCCTCTTGGCGAGCGCGAACTTGTCCACCTCGGCTGCGGCGAGGGGTACTACTGCCGCGCCCTGGCTGAGCGGCTGCCCGGCTGGCAGGTCGGCGGTTTCGATCTGGCCAAGAATGCCATCTTCGCCGCCAACAAGGCGCAACCGGAAGGCCAGTTCGTCATCGCCGACCCGGCGCGCGCCCCGCTGCTGCCTGGCACGGCCCAGGTGCTGCTGGTCAACGACCTCAAGGTCAAGACGGAACTCCTGGTCAGCTGGCTGGCGCCGGGCGGCTATCTGCTCCACGTGCAGCCAGGCCCTCGCCATCAGTGGCAATTGCGCGTCAGCCTCAATCCGGTGAGCATGGAACATCCCCTGAGCTGGCCCGCCCTCACCGGGCTTGTCAATGTTGCCCAGCAACGCGCCCAGTTCAGTACGGCGCTGGATCAGGGCCTGCGCGAGCACATTCTGGAGACCAGTCGCCTCGGCTGGCGTGCCAGCGGCGAGCATCGCCACGCCTTCACCCACCAGGGGCCCGACGCCCTCGAGCAGGATCTGCTGCTCAGCCTGTGGCAAAAACCGCTGTGAACCGGTGATATACCATGAAAAAAGGCCCTGACGGGCCTTTTTGACAAAGCAAGTACGCCTTTTCCCTGACAGGGAAGAGACACCCAACCACGCAGCAAGACAAAAATGGGGCCCTCGGCCCCATTTCTCATCACGGCAGATCAGTTGCAGCTCGCCGCGCCCTGATCGACCCAGACGGCGGCCTTGCCGGGCTCATCGCCCTTGGTCCAGTACTGGGCCTTCCACTTGCGGCCGTTGTGGCTGGTGACATCACCGCCGTTGTAGACCACTCCGGCATCCCAACCCAGTTGTACCTGGCTCACCAGTTTCCACTGATCGGCGGTGCGGCTCGGCTCGTTGCCCTGGGTCCAATACTTGGCCTGCCACACCAGTTGCTTGTGGCTCACCTTGTCATTGGTGTTGTAGACGGTACCTGCACTCCAGGCCGGGTGGTTGGCCGCATCCGGATCGCTGGCCTCGCAGCCACCACCTGTACTGGCCGGCTTGACGGTCAGGCGGGTAACGGCTGTGGCATCCAGCGCCCCATCGGTGACCACCAGGGTCAGATCGTAGGCCGTGTCACTGGTCACGTTCGAGCCCTTTACTACCAGGGTCGCGCTGTCCAGACCGGTGGCGCTGAGCCCGGCCGGCACTGTCCACTGATAGCTCAAGGCATCACCATTGGGGTCGGAAGCGGTGGCCTTGATGCTCACCTGCTTGCCGGCCTCGACGGTCGCACTGGCCGGTACGCTGACCACGGGAGGCAGGTTCGGCTGCGGCGCCTTGTTGGTGACCACCACCTGATCCTTGGCCGAGAGCCCCTGATCGTCGGTCACGGTCAGCTCGAACACCAGATTGATGTCGCTGCTGACGGCATCCAGTACCACACGGGCCTTGGCCTGGGTAACATCCAGCAGGCTGGCCTGGGGTCCGGAGACCTGTTTCCAGCTGTAGGTCAGCGCCCCGTTTTCCGGATCGTAGGAGGCGCTGCCGTTGAGGGTCACCTCGGCCGGGCCGGTGGCACTCAGATCGCTGCCGGCATTGGCAACCGGCGGCTTGTTGACCGGCGGCAGCGTACCCTCGCCGTGGCCCAGCCCCTCGTGCATGGCGTTGAGGATGTCGCCGTTGTCCGCATCAATCTCCCAGGCGAACAGACCGCCGAGCTGGTTCGCCAGCACGTACTGCCCTTTGGCCTTGACCGAGCGGTCGTTGTCGAAGGTAATGAGGTCGCCACTGCTGGCCTTGAAGACATAGGGGGCCTCGGCCGACTCGTCATAACCCTGCTCCCAGCCTGCGCCCATGCGGTTGTTGACGATGTCGCGGTAATCCACTACGCCATTTTCCCAGGTACCGCTCACCGGTCCGGTAGCGGTGCCGGTGAAGGGATTGCCGGCCTGGTAGTTCTTCACTCCGGTCCAGCCACGGCCATACATGGCCGCCCCCACCACAATCTTGCCCGGTGTCACCCCCTGACCCAGCAGCGCCTTGACGCCCTTGTCGGTGGTGTACTTGGTGGCCGGATCCCAGCTGGAGGCAAAGAGGTTGGTCTGGTGGGCCAGATTCGTCAGGTCGAAGGCGCCGCTGAAGTCGTAGCTCATCAGGAAGATGTGGTCCATGTACTGCTGGGCCGCCTGATAATCCACCTTGGCAATCTTGTCACCGCCGGCGCTGATGGCCGAGGTCAGCTCATACTGGCGGCCGGTCTCGGCTTCCAGTTCATCGAGCATGGCTCGCAACTCCTTCATCAGCACCACATAGGTAGCGCCGTCATTCGGGCCGCCCAGGCTGGGGTTGGCCCCCTGTCCGCCCGGGAACTCCCAGTCGATGTCCACGCCGTCGAAGAATTTCCAGGTCTGCAGGAACTCTTTGACCGAGGCGACGAAGGTATCGCGCTTGGTCTTGTCACCCAGGAAATAGAAGGGATCGGAGAGGGTCCATCCGCCGACAGACGGCAGGATCTTGAGGTCCGGGTGGGCCTGTTTGAGGGCCATCAGGTTGCCGAAGTTGCCCTTGTAGGGCTCATCCCAGGCGCTGAGGTTGCCTTGGGACATCTGGATCGCCGCCCAGGGATCATGGATGGAGACCTTGAAGTCTTCGCGACCCGCACAGGAGCGCTGCAACGCCTCGAAGCTGCCGGAGATCTCTTTGAGGCTGTCGTTGATGCCGTTGCCACCGCAGATGGGGGTGAAGCCGTAGAGGATATGGGTCAGGTTCTGGGCCGGGATCTTGTCCACGGTGAACTTGCGACCATAGACACCCCACTCCACGTAGTAGGCCCCCACCACCTTGCCGGACTTGTTGGCGTAGGGCTTGTTGTTCTCCTTGAGGGGCGCATTGAGCGGCGCCAGGTGGCTGCCGTCGGTATCGGCGACCATCAGCTCCTTCTTGTCGGAGAGGGTGCAGCCATCGGCGTTGCACAGGGCCACCTGCATCTGGTAACGCCCCCCCTTGGTGACCTTGAAGTTTGCGGTACCCGCGGCGGAGGCCGGGCCTGACCACACCTCCTTGCCGTCGAGCAGTACCTTGGCGGTCTGTCCGACGTCACCGGACCAGAGGTTCCAGGTCACGCTGACGGGAGCGCCATCCTTGTGGACGGTCACCAGCTGGTTGTAGGCCGAAGCGGCCTGATTGACTTCAACGATGGCAAACTTGGTGGGGCCGGAGCCAATGGTGGGTTTGCCCGGGGCAGCGGCGAAGGCGGAGGTAGTGCAAAGCCCCCCGACCAGAAGCGCCAGCAGGGAAAGTTATGGACTTAACATATTTGAACTTCCTTATTTCGTTATTGGAATTAACAACGAAAAAGGCAACGCAACCTGCCAGGTAACGCAGACAACATCGCAACCATGGCTTGGCCCATGGACGATACAACCTGTGGTGGCCCCGCTATCCTAGGTACGCAGACCCTTAGGCCGGAAGCTTTGCGTCCCGGACTTTCATCCGGTTTGCCTTTTTGCACAACTTGATTTGCGACAAAAATAATCGCCGAATGACTATAGAGGAGAGTCGCCCGGGTGCCACCTGCCAAAAGTGACACCCAACAAGACTCAATTATCACCAAATCTGGAAAGTGGCGACGAAATAGGCATCATCGTCGATCATGACGTCTGGATGGCATCCAGAAAATGTTCAGCCAATGCTCGATTCTGTGAGACCAGTCACTGAACCGGCATCAGCAGGCTGTTCATCAGGGCGCGCAGCTTGAGAGGTTTGACCGGTTTGCTCACGTAGCCGAAGCCGTGCTCACGGATCTGTGCCTGCAACTCGCTCTTGCGATCCGCACTGATGATGATGCCGCCGATACCGTTGCCGTGGGCCAGCCTGATCATGTGCAGCGCCTGCAACCCTGTCTTGCCGTCATCCAGGTGATAATCCGACAGCACCAGCGCAGGCAGGAAGCCGCCGCCGATGATCTCTTCCGCCTGCTCCAGGCTCTGGGCACAGCGCACCTCGCAGCCCCAGCGTCCCAGCAGCGAGGCCATGGCGATGAGGATATCCTCCTCGTTGTCGATGCAGAGGATCCTGACCCCTTCCAGCTGACTGTCTCGCAGGGCCGGGGTCGTCACCTGGCTGGGGATGACGGGCCGGGTCGCGAGGTTCAGGGTGATGGCAAAGACGGACCCCGCTCCGGGCCAGCTGCGCAGGGAGAGCTGATGACCCAGCACCAGCGAAATGCCGCGGGCGATGGCGAGCCCGAGGCCAAGCCCCTGCTCCCTGGCGGTGCGGGAGTGATCGAGGCGGGAAAACTCGTCGAAGATCGCCTCCTGCTTGCCCTCCGGGATGCCGGGGCCGTTGTCCCACACCTCGATGCGCACCTTATCCCCCATGCGGCGACAGCCGAGCAGCACCCGACCGCCGGGGTTGTAGCGAAATGCGTTGGTGAGGAAGTTCTGCAACACCCGCCGCAGCAAGCGCACATCGCTGTAGACCGCAAGGCGGCTCTCCACCACGGAGAACTGGATCCCACCGGCCTGGGCCAGCACGCCGAATTCCGCCTTGAGATTGTCCAGTACATCGCTCAGGGCGAAATCGAGCTTCTTCGCCTTGAACTTGCCCGCCTCGAGGCGCGAGATGTCCAGCAGATCCGTGATGAGATCCTCGGTCGCCCCCAGGGCGTCGTCGATGTGACGAGCGATGCGAGCCGGTTCGTCCTCCGGGGGCAGCATCTCCAGCAAGGAGGAGGTAAAGAGCTTGGCCGCGTTCAGCGGCTGGGTCAGGTCGTGGCTCACCGCCGCAAGGAACCGGCTCTTGGACTGATTTGCCCTCTCCACCTGCTGGTTTACCAGCAGCAGTTGGCGGTTGAGTTCGGAGAGCTCGTGGGTGCGCTCGGCCACCCGCGCCTCCAGGTGCTCGTTCGCTTCCCGCAGCACCCGCTCCGCCGCCCTGAACGGGGTGATATCGGTGAAGGTCATGACAAAGCCCCCCGCAGGCATGGGGTTGCCCTGCATCTCGATGACTCGGCCATCGGGACGCTCCCGCGCCGAGACATGGGGGCTGCCACGCTTCATGAAGGCAACCCGCCGCGCCACCTGGGCCTCGATGTCTCCCTGGCCGCACAACCCCTGTCCAGCGTTGTAGCGGATGATCTCCTCGATGGAACGGCCCACCTGAATGAGACCGGGGGGATAGGAGAACAGCTCGATGTAGCGTCGGTTCCAGGCCACCAGCCTGAGCTCCCTGTCCACCACGGAGATCCCCTGCCCCATGTGTTCGATTGCCCCCTGCAACAGGCCGCGGTTGAAGCGGAACATGTCGGAGGCCTCGTCCACTATGGTGGCGATCTCCTCGAGCTGCATGTTGCGTCCCTGCAGGGCGGAGGCCAGCACCAGGCGGGCGGACGAGGTACCGAATACCCCGGCCAGCAGTCGCTCCGTGTGGGCGATGAGCTCGGCGGAGGCCTGCATCTGGGGCGCCAGGGTGCCTCCCCGCTCGCCGGCGAAGCGGCCGAAGGCCCGCTTGACGCGGCTGGAACCGACGAAGCGGGCCGCCAGCATCTCCAGCTCCTTCACCGAGACCCGCGCATGATAGAGCGCCGAGGTATCCCGGCTCGTCTTGCCGACGAAGTTGGCGGCCTGCAGCCGCTCGCTCACCGCCGCCCGAGACAGCAGGGAGCCCGCCACATAGCCGACCAGGTTGAGCAGAAGACTCAGGAAGAGGCACCAGGCCCCCAGACTCAGATCCCGCACCGCCGGCCAGTCTGGGGGCGCCAGCAGGGCTTCGAGGGGGGAGCCTGCCAGCAGTCCGCTCTCCGCCAGCAGGGTCACGAACCAGAGGCTGACCCCGAGGGCGAGCCCGAGATAGACGCCCTTGCGATTGCCATGACGCCAGTACAGGCCAAGCAGCAGGGCCGGTGCGAACTGGGCCACGGCCCCGAACGAGAGATAGCCGATGCGCGACAGACTGGTGAGATCCCCGAGCCAGAGATAAAGCGCCCAGGCCGCCAGCAAAATCAACAAGATGGCGCCCCGACGCACCTGCAGCAGCAACCGCATCAGGCGCTCGTCCCGCCCCTGTTGCCAGACCCGGCGCAGCAGGACCGGCAACACCAGATCGTTGCTGACCATGATGGCCAGAGCGATGGTGCAGACGATCACCATGCCGGTGGCCGCCGAGGTGCCGCCGAGAAATGCCAGCATCGCCATGCCGTCGTAGCCGAGCGACATGGGGAGGCTTATCACATAGGTGTCCGAGGCCATGTCTGCCCCGACCCACTGCTTGCCTGCCAGCGCCAGCGGCCAGATGAAGAGCCCCATCAGAAAGAGATAGAGGGGGAAGATCCAGCGGGCCCAGTGCAGATCCTGCCCCTGGTTGTTCTCCACCACGGTCACGTGAAACTGGCGCGGCAGGCAGATGACGGCGCACATGGCGATCAGGGTGTAGATGGCGAGCTCCAGCAGGCCGCCCGGCGTCACCGCCACCACCGCATCGAGGAAGTCGCCCGCCACCAGGGTACGCGCCTCGCTCGGTCTGGCGATGATGAGCCAGAGCGCAAAGCCCCCCACCGCCATGAAGGCGAGCAGCTTGACCACGGACTCGAAGGCGATGGCCACCACCATGCCCCTGTGGTGCTCGGTGGCATCCAGGTTGCGGGTGCCAAACAGAATGCTGAACAGGGCCAGCAGCAGGGTGACCCCCAGCGCCAGCTCCGCCATGTTGCTGGTGGGGCTGACCCCCGTGCTGTTGGCCATCAGCAGATCGAGCCCGGTGACGATCGCCTTGAGCTGCAGCACCAGATAGGGAAGTATCCCCATGACGGCGATGAGGCTGATCACCATGGCCAGGCGCTGGGACTTGCCATAACGGGCGGCAATGAAATCGGCGATGGAGGTGATGTGCTCGCGCTTGGCCACCAGGATGAGGCGGGCCAGCAGGCGCCAGCCAAACAGGAACACCAGCATGGGGCCCAGGTAGATGGGCACCGGCGACCAGGGGGATTCGCTGGCCTGGCCCACTGTGCCGAAGAAGGTCCAGGAGGTGCAATAGACCGCCAGCGACAGGCTGTAGAGCAGAGGCTGCCCCTTGGGGCGACGGCGCTTGTTCTTGTCCGCCACATAGGCGATGAGGAACAGCAAGCCCAGATAGGCGAGCGACAACCCGATCAGCAGCCATCCTTGGTGCATCTCTCTACTTCCCTTGTCCAGATAAGTCGGAGGTCTGCCGCGCCAGAGACCGGCAGACCTGTGTCATCGGCCCTGTTCAGGGCTCTCTTCACGCAGCCGCAACACGAAGACCGGCAGCACTACCAGCACCATGATAAAGAAGATGCCGCCCCCCAGCGGCTCGAACAGCACGCCGCAGATCGCCATCAGGGCCGCCACCGTCATGCCAAGGCCCAGGGCCGCATAGAGCGCCTGGGTGGGGATCTGCTGCTCCGCAGGCAACTGGCGGGTCATGAAGCGGATGGCGCCGAGGTGACTGACGCAGAAGGTGACCCCGTGCAGCAGCTGGCCGAGCACCAGCACCGCCAGGTCGGTAGAACTGCCGAGCAGCACCCAGCGCACCACGCAGCCAAGGGCCCCCACCAGAAACAGGGTCTGGGCACCGAAGCGCTGGAGGAAGCGCTTGTCCGCGGCGAACATGGCGATCTCCGCCACCACTCCCAGAGCCCAGAGATACCCGATCAGGGTGCCGCTGTAGCCGGCGCTCTTCCAGTAGATGGCGCTGAAACCGTAGTAGGCCGCGTGGCTCCCCTGCAGCAGGGCGGTGATGAGCAGGAAGCGGCGCACCGGGGCCGACCTGAGCGTGACGAGCAGCGAGGCCTTGGCCCGCTCCCCTTGCAGCTCCCGGGGGGCGGGTCGCAGCGGCAGCAGGCTGAGCCCCAGCATGATCAGCAGCCCGGCCACCATGGTGTGCAGCACCCAGTCGCTGCCAAAGTTGCCCACCAGGGCCCCCACCAGGGTGGAGGCGACGATAAAGGCAAAGGAGCCGCACAGCCGCACCTTGCCGTAGTCGAGGTGGGTCTGAACCACCATGCGGGTGGCAAGTGCCTCTCCCATGGGCATCAGGGTCGGGTAGATGAAGTTGGCCGCTAGGGTCAGCACCACCAGCCACCAGAGGCTGTGGCCCAGATAGAAACCGAGGAAGGCCAGCAGACTCAGCAGACAGAGCAGGCGGGTGACGGGCAGCAACTGGCCGGCACCCTTGACTCGCCCCATCACCATCAGGTTGCCGACAAAACGGATGGCCATGCCCACCCCCAGCAACAGCCCTATCTGTTCAGTCCTCACCCCAATGCCTTCCAGCCAGAGCGACCAGAACGGCAGGTAGGCGCCATAAACGAAGTAGAAGGCGCCAAAAAACAGGGCTAACCAGGAGAACGCGGGCATAGGGGCTCGGCAGCGGGACAAGGGGCACAAATGATAACCGATTTCGGGACGGGGATCCCCAGGCAGCATGACAGATAAAAACCATAAATATCAATAAAGTTGAACCTTTGTCACATCCCCCTGTCTATTGGGTAACACCGCTTCCTGATGAGTGTTGCAATCCTTCCACCCGCCCCTGGCGGGTTTCTTTTTTGCAGACGCCGACCTTCATGACAAAAGGGGCCCGAGGGCCCCTTTTCCTTCATGCTGGTCCACGACCATCAGAACACGTACTTGACCCGTGCACTGAGGTTGCGGCCAGGCTCGGTCTGCTTGCTGGTATCCGCGGTGGCGGCAAGGCCGGTGATGCTCTCGTAGCTCACGTACTCCTTGTCAAACAGGTTGAACACCCCCACGTTGAGCTGCAGGTCCTGCACCGGCTTGAACTGGGCATAGAGATCCACCACGCCCCAGCCTGCGCTCTTGATGTTGTCGTTGCCTCGCGCATCCTTGCCCACCTTGTCCATGTCGTCGGCAAAGCGCAGGGCGGTGTTGATGTTCCAGTTCGGCTGCTCCAGACGCACTCCGACGCTGCCGTTCAGGGGGCTCAGGCTGTTGATGTAGTTGCCCTCGCCATCCTTGCCCTCGATGTAGGCCAGGTTGCCCCAGACGTTGACCAGATCGTTCAGCCAGTAGTCCGCCTTGGCCTCGGCCCCCTTGGTGGTCGCCTTGTCCAGGTTCTGATACTGATACAGCGCGGTGCGGCCCTCGGTGCCGACCCCGGCCAACTCGATGAAGTCTTCAAACTTGTTGTAGAAGGTGGCCACTTCATAGCTGAACCCGCCACGGCTGCCGCGCACCCCCAGATCGATGCCGTCGCTGCTCTCGGGCTTGAGGTTCGGGTTGGGCTCGATGCGATAGCCATATGCCTGGTGGTTCAGGGTCGAGAAGGCATTGTCATACATGGGGGTCTTGTAGCCGTGGCTGTACTGGGCGAACAGGTTGGCCGCCTCGTGCGCCTTGAACACCAGCCCCAGCTTGGGCGAGAACTCCCCTTCGGAGAAACGCTTGAGGTTCTCGCCGGTGTAGGCGGGATCCTGATCCGGGTTCATCCGGTAGTAGTCGTAGCGGGCTCCCGGCGTCAGCACCCAGCGCTCGCCGAACTTGATCTCGTCAAAGGCCCAGAGCGCACTGCGCTCGGTGGTGGTGGAGGGGAAGCTCAGCTCGTTGTAGCCGACGAAATCCCCCGGCACGGTCGGCGCCTTGAAGCGGGTGCGCTCGTTGTCGGTATGCTCGTATTCCAGGCCCCAGGCCAGACGCTGGCTGGCGAGCGCCTTGTTGAACTTCACCTGGGCGCCCAGGCTCTCCTGCTCGAAACCGTTGTGATCCAGGGAGTTCTTGGTCACATAGGGGTTGCCCGGCATGACCGGATACTTGGACGAAGCGTACTGATCCAGGGTCTGCTTGGCGCGGCTGTAGTAGATCTTGCTGTCCACGCGATCCGCCCAGGGGGCGTTCAGGGCGAGGCCATGATCCAGTACCAGGGAGAGGTTGTCGGTCTCCTTGTCGGTAATGGGCTGGTTGAAGACGGAGCCCGCCTTGGTCAGATCGATGGCATCCGGATCCTGCCCCTCGGTGAAGTAATCCACCGTCAGTTTCAGGAACTGATCATCGGAGAGATTCCACTTGCTCTTGAACAGCACGGCCTGACTGACGATGTCGAACTCGTTCTTGTCGCCGTCATAATTCTGGGTGACACCGCCATCGCGCCAGGTGTAGCGCAGCAGGTTCTCGACTTCCCCGGTGCGCAGCGCCCCCGTGATGCCGGCCATTCTCTGGTGGCTGCTGGAGGCATAACCCGTGGTCGCATCCAGATAGCTGCCGCGGCCCTTGAGGAAGTCGCCAGCATCCTTGGTGGTGATGGCAATGACGCCTCCCAGAGCATCGGAACCGTAAGCGGCGGAGGCCGGCCCTTTGGCCACTTCCACCTGCTTGATCATGTCGGTGTCGAAGTAGGTCTGACCCACGCCGCCATTCTTGTAGGCATCGTTCTGGCGCACACCGTCCTGCACCACCTTGACCCGGTTTTCGCTCATGCCGCGAATGGTGAAGGTCTGGGCATCTCCTGCGCCTCCCTGCACGCTCACCCCGGGCTCATAGCGGAACAGATCGGCGACGTTGCTGACGACCTGCTCTTCAATCTGCTCCGAGGTAATGACGCCGATGGGACCGGAAACATCTTCCAGCTTCTGTTCCATCCGGGAGCCGCTGACGACCATGACTTCATCGGCTTTCTTGTCTGCGGCGAAAGCGGGGGAGATCAGCCCGGCCGCCACGGCGAGGGCTATCAGGGAGGGGGTGTTGTTGTGCGCCACTGCAAAGTCCTTATTGAGAATTATTATCAAGCGGAAGGCATATTATCCCGCCAGAGACAAAGATCAATAATAAAGTGAATCATTCTCATTTCACTTTATCGTCATTCCCCCTTACACTGGCGCCACTTTTTGCTCGCCATGCCGCCATCCCATGGTGCAGCCTTTTCCCATCCCCTGTTTCTTGAGTGAGTAACCATGATCCGACGACTCCCCCTGCTCGCCCTACCCCTGCTGCTGGCCGCCTGCGCCACCACGCCACAGAACACCCCACCCGAGACCCTCTATCACGCTCGGCTCGATACAGCCCAGGGGCAGGCGCTGACCTTCGAGCAGGCGGTGACGCGGGTGGCGGATGCCGACATCGTGCTGGTGGGGGAGCTTCACACTCACCCGGCCATCCATCTGTTGCAGGCCCGTCTGCTGGCAGGGCTTGACGAGATGTCGCAAGCCGATGGCCGGGCCCTGGTGCTCTCCATGGAGCAGTTCAGCCGCGCCGATCAGCCGGTGCTGGATGCCTACCTGGCCGGACGCATCGGCGAATCGGCCCTCATTCGAGATGGCCATGCCTGGCCCAACTACCAGAGTGATTACCGCCCTCTGGTGGAGTTCGCCAAGGCGCAGCACCTGCCAGTGATTGCCGCCAATGCCCCCAAACCTCTGGTGAGCTGCGTCGGTCAGGAGGGACCGGCCTGGCTCGACAAACTGCCGGCCAATCGCCGCAGCCAGCTTGCCCGCGAGCTGACTCTGGGGGATGACGGCTACCGCCAGAAGTTCATGGCCTCTATGCACCATGGGGATGCGGACGGCAACGCCCGTCGCTTCGCCGCCCAGACCAGCTGGGACGACACCATGGCCGAAAGCATGGTGGATTATCTGGGCAAGCATCCCGGCAGGCGCATCATGCATATCGCAGGCAACTTCCACGTGGAGGGGGGACTCGGGATCGCCAGTCGCATCGCCAGCCGCAATCCGGCACTCAAGGTGGCGCTCATCGTGCCGCAAACCGGTGACGAGACAGCCCCCGGGAGAGACGCAGATGTCAGGGTCCACATCGCTCCCCTGCCGGAACGCTGGCTAAATGCAAAGGAAATGAAGCAAGATATGGGCGCACTGCATCAATCCCGAAGCCGTGACTGCAGCCAATGGTTGCAACCCTCAAAATAGCCCAAGGATTTCATATGGATGTGCTACTCGTCATCGACATGCAACAGGGGTTGTTCGATAACCCCCGCCATCAGGATGCCCAGGTCATCGCCAACATCAATCGTCTGGCCGATCGCGTGCGGGGCCAACACGGACGGGTCATCTATGTGCAACACGACGAACCGGGTTCCGAACTGGAACCTGGCAGTGCGGGCTGGCAACTGCACGCCGATCTGGCCCCATCTCCCCACGACAGCCGGGTGCGCAAGACCGCCTGTGACAGCTTCCTCGATACCGAGCTCGGCTTCCTGCTGGCAGAGCAGTCGGTAGACAGACTGCTCATCTGCGGCTGTGCCACCGACTTTTGCGTCGATACCACGTTGCGCAGCGCCGCCGCCAGGGGCTTTGACGCCTTTGCGGTGACCGACGCCCATACCACGGCGGACAGGCCGCACCTGAGTGCGGAGCAGATCATCCAGCACCACCACTTCATGTGGCGGCATCTGAGCCTGCCTCAAGGCAGAAGCGTGACCCTGCTCACGACGGATGAGCTGCTGGCCACCATTCAACCCGAGCGGGCGTGTTAAGCTGCCCGTCCTGATGTGAACACCCGATTGGAGTCTTGTGTGCGTCTACTCTCTGCCGTTGCCCTCACGCTGCTGTTACCGGCGCTCACCGCCTGCTCCGGATTGCCGGGGGCAGCACCCGATGGCCCGGCCCCCCTGTTCCACACCCATATCAGCGACGACGGGAGCAAGCGCTTCACCTTCGAGGCCGCCCCTCTCGACGGCCTGCCCACCCGGTTGCAGGAGGGAGATGACAACCGGCTGAGCCGCCGCGACAAGAGCCTGCTGGAACGCCGGGAAGCCCTGCAGGACGAGCAGCTCACCCAGATGCTGGCCACGCGCAAGTATTGCCGAAGCGGCTATATCGTCCTCAGCCAGACCTCCTGGAAGATCCGCGGGGAATGCAACGAGAGCGCCACCCAGGCCGATCGCGATGCCTTCCCCAACCAGGCAGGCTGGCAAGAGTAACCCGGGACATAACAACAAAATGGGCAGCCCAGGCTGCCCGTTTTCTCATCTCGCTAATTGTTCCCTCAAACGGGTTCATCCGCCGGGCTGGTCAGCTCGGCGCCATTGTCGATGCGTTTGTGCCCTTCCACCAGGTGAACGAAGTCCACCAGTTCGTCGCCGGAGACACGGAACGCCTGACCGAATCCCTTGACGAACAGTCCCTGCTCGGGCTTGAGCCTAAACAGCACGAAGTCCTTGAGGTTGGAGAGCCCTTTGACTATCTCGCCGAAGCGCCCTTCCAGCGCCGCAACGGCCTTCTCCCAGCGTGCGTCGTCGCGGGCCACCACCTCGGCGACCGCATCGAAGGTCAGACGCTTGCGGGCAAACAGCTCGCGGGCACCGGTTTCGTCCTCGATCAGCATCAGCGATACCTTGGGCACCTGTTGCAGGTTGCGGGCGTGGCGAGCTATCTCGGAGATGAGCACATAGTATCCATCTTCCTGCAGCACGAAGGGGGCATAGCTGGCATTGGGGTTGCCTTCGCCATCCACAGTGGCGAGCTGCAGGGTACGGCAACCGTCGCGGAACTCGCGGATCTCCGGTTGCAGGCGGTTTTGCAGGCGCTCCTGACGTTCACTCATGCTTTCACTTCCTCTTGATACTGAAGGCGCAGGGCCATGAAACGCTCCACCTGCTCAGGCAGCAGTTGACGCTGCTCGTCCCGGCCCAGGTAGATCTTGAAGATGCAGCGGCCACTGTGGCCGAAGAACTGGAAGGAGTGCCCCTCCTTGCCCATGAAGAGCTTGCTGACCAGGGCGATGCCTGCCACGTTGTCGAGCTTGAGGTGGCCGTGCAGCTCCCCGTCCCGCCCCATCAGGTTGTAGTAGCCGCGCGCGTTCTTGCCCTTGGGGAAGGGAGCCTTCACCTCGAAGATGGATCCATCGGATTCGACGATGGTGGTCACCTGACCCCAGCTGGCCAGGTCCGCCAGCAGGGCTTCGGCCTCCCCGGCCGGCACTTGCGTCATCAGGGCGGCAGGCAGATGGCGTACCACCTCCCATTCGCTGACGGCCAGCTCGGTGGCGAGGGTGGACGGGTGGGCGCTCGGGTCTTGCTCCAGCAGCGCATGAATGCGTTGTGCAATGCTCATCGGTTCTCCCTGGATGATCTGGCGATGGTGCTCGGTGTCGCGGCGGATACTGTAATAAAGCGCCCCAAGTAACGCAATTGATAATCGCTTTCATTCTCAGTGCATTTTGATGGACGACTTGATATTCTCGGCGGCAACCCTATTTCATTCACCCTTCGGAGGTTCGCATGGGCCGTCGTATTGCCCTCGCATTCAGCCTGCTCGGCTGTGCCCTTTCCCTCTCTTCCCCATCCGTCATGGCGGTGGAGCGTATCGTCAGCATAGGCCCCGCCACCACGGAACTCATCCTGGCGCTGGGGGGCGAGCAGAGCCTGGTCGCCACCGATGTCAGCAGTCCGGAGCCCAGAGGCGTGCCCAAGGTCGGCTATCACCGCGCCCTCGCCGCCGAAGGGATCCTGAGTCTCTCTCCGACCCTGGTGGTCGGCAGCGACGAGATGGGCCCGAACAGCACGCTTGATCAGTTGCGCCGTGCCAACGTCAAGGTCGAGGTCATGGCCACAGCCCCTACGCTGGCCAACCTCAACGAGCGTATCGACACCCTGGCCCATCTCCTGGGTGACCAGGCGGCAGGGAGCAAGCTCAAGGAGGAGATTGCCGCCCAGAGCGACACCCTGGCGGCGCAGGCGAAGCAGAACAAGCCCCTCAAGGTCGCCTTCCTGCTGTTGCACAAGGGTCAGCCCACCAGCATCGCCGGTGGCAACACCACCGCCAGCGCCCTCGTCACCCTGGCGGGCGGCGTCAATCCGGTGGCTGGGCTCCACGACTACAAGCCCGTCTCCACCGAATCCCTCATCGAGCTGCAACCTGATCTGGTGCTGGTGAGCGGCCGCGACTGGCAGCAGTATCAGGATCCCGACGCCGTCCTGAGTCAGGTGCCCGCCCTGTCAGCCACCCCGGCAGGCAAGAACAAGGCTATCCACGCCATCGACGGACATGCCCTGCAAGGGGGCCTCAGCCTTCGTTCCTTGCAACAGGCGAACCAGATCGCCCAGTGGATCAAGCAGGGTTCCTGATGCGCCTGCCTCTGCCCTGGCTGCTCGCCCTGACCGGCTGCGCGCTGGCGTTGCTGCTGGTCGGGTCCCTCGCGACCGGCCCCATGTCCCTCTCCCTTGGTGAGAGCCTGCGCGCCCTGTTTGCCGGACCACAGAGCGGGATTGAGGCTCACAAATTATTGATCGTGCAGGAGATCCGTCTGCCACGCACCCTGCTGTGCATCGCCGTGGGGGGCATTCTCGGCCTCTGCGGCGCCGTGATGCAGGGACTGTTTCGCAACCCCCTGGCAGACCCCGGCATCATAGGGGTGTCGGGTGGCGCGGCACTCGGCGCGGCCCTGGCCATCGTGCTGCTCGCCCCGCTGGGCTCGCACCTGCAGAGCCTGCTCGGCCTGGGGTTGCTGCCCCTGCTCGCCTTTCTCGGCGGAGCCCTCACCACCACCCTCGTCTATCTGCTGGGTACCCGGGAAGGGGGCACCTCGGTCACCGTGATGCTGCTGGCCGGGGTGGCCATCACGGCGCTCTCCGGCGCCGTCATCGGACTGCTCACCTATCTCGCGGACGATCAGATGCTGCGCAACCTGAGCCTGTGGCAGATGGGCTCCCTGGCGGCAGGCAAGCCGGTCGATGTGACGCTGGCGCTGCTGACCCTGGCCGCCCTGCTGCTGTTGTTCATGCGCGATGCTAATCCCCTCAACGCCCTGCTGCTGGGAGAGGGAGAGGCCCGGCATCTGGGGGTGAACGTGCAGATGCTGAAGCGTCGCCTCATCCTGCTCACCGCTGCCGGTGTCGGCGTGGCGGTGGCGGTGGCCGGCATGATCGGCTTTGTCGGCCTGGTGGTTCCCCATCTGGTACGGCTGCTGGCCGGACCCAACCATGTCCGCCTGTTGCCGCTGTCTGCCCTGCTGGGGGCTGGCCTGCTGCTGGGGGCCGACATGCTGGCACGCACCCTGCTCGCACCGGCCGAGCTGCCGGTCGGCATCATCACCGCCCTGCTGGGTGCCCCCTTCTTCATCTGGCTCTTGGTCAAGAGCCGCCGAACCCTGTAACAGGAGATCGCCACTTTGCCCGGATCCCCCTCCCCCCTGCTCAGTTGCCGGGGTCTTCGCCTCAGTCGTGGCAACCGGCTTATCCTGGACAGCCTGGATCTCGACCTGCATGCTGGCAGCCTGACCGCCCTGCTCGGCCCCAACGGGGCGGGCAAAAGCTCACTGCTCAAGTGCCTGACCGGCGAGCTGGAACATGAAGGGGAGATCCACCTGTTCGGCCAGACCCGCAGGGGGTGGGCCGGCAACGCTCTGGCCCACCGGGTCGGTGTGCTGCCGCAAAGCTCCTCCTTGAGCTTCCCCTTCCTGTGCGAAGAGGTGGTGGCCATGGGTCGGCTGCCCCACAGCGAGCCTGCCAGCCGGCGCGACGAAATAGTCCGCGCCGCCATGACCCACGCCGGGGTCGACCATCTGGCGAACCGCCTCTATCCCGGCCTCTCCGGCGGGGAGCGTCAACGGGTGCAGTTCGCCCGGGTGCTGGCCCAGATCTGGCAGGCCCCGGAGGAACCGCAGCAAGCGCGGCTGCTGCTGCTGGACGAGCCCACCTCGGCGCTGGATCTCAAATACCAGCACCAGTTGCTCGCCATGGCCCGGGCGCTGGCCGGTCGCAACACCGCCGTGCTGGTGGTGTTGCACGACCTCAATCTGGCAGCCCGCTACGCCGATAGGCTGGTGATGCTGGAGCAGGGCAGGCTGATGGCTGACGGCAACGCAGGCGAGGTGCTGACTCCGGAGCTCATCGCGCGCCTCTACGACTACCCCGCACAGGTGATCCACCACCCCGAGAGCGGCGTCCCCATGGTGGTGTGACACCCAGGGGCAGATAGCAACAGAGCGCCATCAGGCGCTCTGTCTTTTTGCGGTATCCAGCCTTGGGCTGACCTGCAGGGCAATCCCCCTGGGCACATCAGGCTATCTGGTAGCGCCCCGGCTTGTGATTGAGTGTCAACACCAGGTTACAGATGATGGCTGCCACCACGGAAAGCACCAGCAGCCAGGGGGAGACCACGAAGAAAGAGGCGACCACGATGGCGCAATCCAGCCCCATTTGCAGCTTGCCTGCCCGCACACCCCATCTGTCCTGAATGAAGAGCGCCAGGATGTTGAAGCCCCCCAGGCTCGCCTTGTGGCGGAACATGATGAGCAGTCCCATGCCGATCAGGGTGCCGCCGATCAGCGCCGCATAGACGGGTTCGATCTTGCCGATTTGCAGCACGGCGTTGAGGTGATCCGTCATGAATGAGACGGTGGCCACGGCAGCAAAGGTATTGAGGGTGAAGCGCGGCCCCATTCTGAGCCAGGCCAGGGCATAGAAAGGCAGGTTCATGGCGAAGAACAGCAGGCCGAAGCTGATGCCGGTCACCTGTTGCAGCAGCAGCGCCAGGCCGGCGGTGCCACCGGTGAGCAGGCCGACCTGATGGAACAGGAAGATGCCGAGGGAAACGAAGCCTGCTGCGGTCAGCAAGGCGAGCACATCCTCATAGAGCGGGTGCGCAGAGCGTGAAGTGTTGTCCATAACCAGGTATCCAGTCGCGAAGCAAGAGAGTGTTGGCCGCCCGTCGGGCGGAGCGAGCCCCGTTAACCGGGGCTTCGTTATGCCGACAGTCTCCAATTTGAGTGAGATGGATCACAAGTCCCGCCCTTCACGCGCCAAAATGGTGCGCGTCATCCAGGCGTTACAATCCTTGCACCAAAATGTCCCACACTCACCGCCGGCCTGATGCTGAAAAACCTGAAACGGGCCGCTGCCCCCCGCGCCCGAATCGTTCTAGAATGAGTCGCTTGTCACTGCCAGCGGAACAACAGCGGATGAGAGTAACCGTATTCGGAATAGGTTATGTCGGGTTGGTTCAGGCCGCCGTACTGGCGGAGATGGGTCACAAGGTGATCTGTGTGGATGTGGATGCCGACAAGGTCGCGGCCCTGAAAGCGGGACACATTCCCCTCTTCGAGCCCGGCCTCGCCCCTCTGGTGCTGCGCAATCATCAGGCCGGCCGCCTGATCTTCACCACAGACCCGGCACGGGCGGTGGAGTTTGCCGAGCTTATCTTCATCGCGGTCGGAACGCCGCCGGACGAGGACGGATCCGCCGACCTCCATCAGGTGATGACGGTGGCGGACACCATAGGCCGCCTGATGCAAGGGGGCAAGGTGGTGGTCAACAAGAGCACTGTCCCTGTCGGCACCGCCAGCCGGGTACGGCGACACATTGCGGAGCGCCTCGCCGACCGTGGTCTCGATCTTCCGCTCGACGTGGTTTCCAACCCCGAATTTCTGAAGGAGGGCGCCGCCGTCGCCGACTGCCTGCGGCCGGATCGCATCATCATCGGCACCGACTCCGATCACGCCTTCTCCCTGCTGGAGGAGCTCTACGCCCCCTTCAACCGCAAGCGAGACCGCATCCTGCGGATGGATGCACGCAGCGCCGAACTGACCAAGTACGCCGCCAACGCCATGCTGGCGACCCGCATCTCCTTCATGAACGAGATGGCCACCCTGGCCGAAGCCCTGGGCGCCGATATCGAGGAGGTGCGCAAGGGCATTGGTGCCGATCCGCGCATCGGCCACCACTTCATCTACCCGGGCTGCGGTTATGGCGGATCCTGCTTCCCCAAGGATGTCAGGGCGCTGATCCACACCGCGAAGGAGGCGGGGTGCGAGACCCCCCTGCTGCGCTCGGTGGAGCAGGTCAACGAGGCGCAGAAGCACAGGCTCATGACCCGGCTGCACCACCATTTTGGTGCCAGTCTGTCGGGGCGCACCTTCGCGTTATGGGGACTCGCCTTCAAACCCAATACCGACGACATGCGCGAAGCCCCGAGCAGGGTGCTGATGGAGGCGATCTGGGCGGCAGGAGGCCAGGTGCAGGCGTTCGACCCCGAGCAGGGCGGGAGCACACTTTGTTGATATTTTAACCAAAGAATAACTGAGCCCGATAGTCGTCATTCCAGCCGGCTCT